>DOON01000269.1:0-356 GCA_003514865.1 Clostridiales bacterium | reverse complement strand
CGAGCAGCCTTGCCCGCAGCTCCTATAATTAATTCATAGCCCTCAGCCTCGGCATTTTTTGCAAAGCCTATTGCCTCATCCGGAGTTCTGTGAGCAGAAATAACTCTCACTGTTACATCAATTCCGAATTCCTTCAATATGTTGTAGCCCTTTTCCACTATCGGGAAATCCGAATCACTTCCCATGATTATTGCAACCTTCATGCTTCCTCCATATACTATTTAAAATATTTTACACCGGATTCAAAAATCAGCTGATCCTTGCTTCCCGGAATGTTTTTATACAAATCTCTGTCCAGACGCTCGGAGTGCGCCATCTTTCCAAACACTCTGCCGTCAGGGCTTGTAATGCCTTCT
>DOON01000267.1:3092-10959 GCA_003514865.1 Clostridiales bacterium | reverse complement strand
CGCTTTCTATTCCAAGCTCTCTCATGCCGGGCGTATCTATTACGATGCCTCCGGAGTTCAGAAGCACAAGCTCCCTTTTAGTGGTTGTATGCCTCCCTCTGTCGTCATTTCTTGTTGAATTAGTCTCATATACATTGTTTCCTATAAGCCTGTTAACAAGGGTTGTTTTTCCCACCCCTGAGGAACCTATGAAAGCGACGGTTTTTCCGGGACGGATATATTCCATTACCGGAAGATATCCGTCTTCGGTCATACTTGATGTTACAATAATATCTGTACTTAAAGCAACAGTCTGCAGTTCTGCCATTGTCTGCTCAATGTCGCTGTTCAAATCTGCCTTTGTGATAACAACAACANNCAGGTATTGCTCCGCTGTCCCATGCTACTCCCATGTAACGCTCAAGTCTTCTCAGGTTAAAGTCGTTGTTGAGAGCCATGCATATAAAGACCGTATCAATATTTGCAGCTACCACCTGCTCATTATTTGATGTTCCCGCGGCCTTTCGGATAAAAGCGCTTTTTCTTGTGAGAACATGGTGTATAATTGCATTTCCGTCTTCATTGTCACTGAGCATTACGAAATCACCTGTAGATGGATAGTCAGACAAGCTTGATGCATTATATCTGAATTTACCTGACACCTGCGCTCTTTTTTCACCGTTTTCGGTAATAGTTTTGTATAGGTCTTTATCTTGAGAAATGATTCTTCCCACTGTTAAATTTTCATAAAGTTTGGACTCACTCATAAATCTTTCACTGAGTCCATATTTTGTCATATCAATTTTAATCAATTTAGCCTCCTGAATAATTTTCCGGAGGAATATTACTATAGATTATATACCTCCGCTGTTGCTGCAATGTTTTTAATAGTAACGTAAATCATAAAACAACACTCCCTTCGCGTCAGTTTGTATATTATACGAGGATATTTTACAATATTTCTATAACAAATACAATTAAAACTTAGCAATAAAAACTTGAAGATATAAAATATTTAACTATTTACAAAAAATGCTAAATTGTATAAAATAGGACTAAGTTTAAAAATTAATAGTTATATAATGGGGTAAGATTTTGAAAAATAACAAATATATTAAAGATTTTCCTTGGATACACGAAATTATAAATTGTATCAAAACTAATGACGCCGTAAATATTGTAGTCAAATACGGGATATTTGGTGTGCTTTGGATTCTGTTGTCGGACAGGATGCTTGAGATGTTGTNNGGATGAAATATACAGACATTTACAGACGTATAAAGGATGGATATATGTTCTTATAACCATGATGCTTCTGTACATACTTATAAGCAGAATGAACACAAGAATACACAATGCCACAGGAGAGTCCTTGAAGGCCATGAATGGATTAAGGCGTCTGGCATATTACGATACACTGACAGGGCTGCCTAACAGAGCAATGTTTGTAAATAAGATAAAGAATCTTGCCAGAAGCTCAAGGGGAAAGTTCGCAATTGCTTTTTTCGATATTGATAATTTCAAATATATCAATGATACTATGGGACATTATGTGGGAGACGATTTTTTGAAATTTTTGGGTAAAAAGATGTCCATAGAACTGCGGCCGCCAAATATGGTGGCGCGTCTCGGCGGGGATGAATTCGCTATTTTATTCAAAGATTATGAATCACAGGAAGAATTGCTTGATATGCTCGAGAAGATAAAAAATAACATAGGAAACACGTGGAACTCAGGAGGCAGGGAATTTTTCATATCCATGAGCGCTGGTGTCGCTGTATTTCCTGATGACGGATATGATTTTGACACGCTGTTTAAGCATTCTGATATTGCTATGTATGCTGCTAAAAAAGACGGGAAAAATAAGATTTTCTTTTACGAGGAAGGTATACACAACGAAGCAATACGGCATATGCACATGGCAAACAAACTTCAAAAGGGCCTGGATAATAGGGAGTTTGAGCTTTATTATCAGCCTCAAATCGAGCTTGGAACAGGAAGAATAATAGGGATGGAGGCTCTTGTACGGTGGAATCATCCAGAGGAAGGATTTATTTCTCCGGCTGAATTTATACCTGTTGCTGAAATAACCGGGCAGATATACGACCTTGAAAGAAGAATTGTTGAAGAGGCTTTAACACAAAAGAAAATATGGGAGAATGAGGGGCTGGATGATATTGAACTTTCCATAAACCTGTCGAGCAAGTCCATAATAAGCAACATGAATTTCAGGAGCATTGAACTGTTATTTTCTGACTTTGATATTAATTATCAAAAAATAGTGATTGAAATTACTGAAACTGCAGCAATTTCGGACTTGGATGCAGTAATTGAGAGACTTAATACCTTGAAAAGAAAAGGGATTAAAATTGCATTGGATGATTTCGGGACAGGATATTCATCCATTACGTATTTGAAGAAACTACCTATAGATATAGTAAAGCTTGACGAAAGCTATATAGGTGAAAAAGATTCCTCGATTGTCAAATTTGTTGTATCACTTGCGCATGATTTGGGATTCAGGGTTGTTGCCGAAGGTATAGAAACCTCAGAGCAGCTGAATTATCTCACAGGGGTAGGGTGCGAATACGGGCAGGGATACTTTATAGGCAGGCCAATGTGCATTGAAAAGATAAGCGAATTGCTGGCTGAAAAAAATATATTGTAGATTTTTTGCGAATAATTTATATTACAATGTAATGAAGCTATACTGCCATAATTTTTCCTGACAGTAAAATGATTTGCAACGGCATCTTTCCGTCTGTTTGTATTCCCCGGGGAATAGTTGCATGAAGATTGAAATTGCTATATAATAAATTAAAATATNNGCTTCCGGAGGAATTTCATGAGCTCTTTTATTTTGAAGATAATAGCACTGGCTACCATGATTACTGACCATTATGGAGCGATTTTTCAAGGTGATATGACAATATTTAGGATTATCGGACGTCTTGCCTTTCCCATTTATTGCTTTTTGCTGGTTGAAGGATATTACCATACCGGAAATGTAAAAAAATATGCTCTCAGACTGCTTCTTTTCGCATTTATCTCAGAAATTCCGTTTGACCTTGCATTTTTCGGAAGGCTGTACTTCAGCTATCAAAATATTTTTTTCACCTTATTTATAGGCTTAGCTGCAATTTATTTTCTTGACAATAAAGACGGAAGATATAATTTCAACAGTGCTGCTGTGGTTATTGTGGCATGTGTGCTGGCATCCCTGTTGTCCACCGATTACCAGGCCATTGGAATCATCTACATAGTCGCATTTTATTACGGAAGGAAATATGAAAAGCTCAATAGATTTCTAACTATAGGGATCATAATGTTTATTGTAAATTTTGGCGCGGGTATGCTGCAGCAATTTTCTCTTTTGGCTCTTCCTCTGATTTATCTTTATAATGGTGAACCGGGACCGCGGAACAAATTTCTGCAGATAATGTTTTATGCGGCTTATCCGCTGCATCTGATATTGTTTTATTTTTTCAAAATCATATAATATCATAGAGGTTCTTTCCGCATGTGCTGAAAAGAACCTCTATGTCAGAAAATATTTCAGAGGGAACAGTGCCAACAGTAAAATTTCAAACATAAGAAGCCTTCTCTCTGATTGATTGCTCTTAAAGCTGAAATATTCCTCAGTGATTGAATCAAGCACGTCGGTACGGCTCAGCACTGACGAATACCTGTCTACAAGCTCAAAAACGTTGCCTATTGCGTCAAATATTTTTCTTGTTTCAATAGTCTTGTCAAATTCGGGAGGACGGTCAAGAAGTCTTACACTTTCCACAGTCCTGAATTTAAACCGTGTGCATTGTGCGATAATTGATATGACCATTTTTGAATTCGCTCTAAGCTTTCCCTTGTGCAAATAATTAATCAACTTTTCAGCTTCATCAAGCACAACAGTAAGCTCGGCTTCAATCTTATGAAGCTCGGTTGATTTAGCAAGCACCGTTGCTGTCATATCAGTAATAAGACGTCCGTATTCATACTCTTCATCATCTTCGGATATTTTTACCTTGTTGTTGTCATTCACTGTGATAAAATGAGTTTCATTAAATTTTGAAATAAGCAGATGATCAATATCAACATAAATTTTTGCGAGGTAATCAAAAAAATACTGTATTTCATGCTGATTGAAATTTACAAATGTTATGCAGCCATATCTGTATATGTATACTAATTTACTTGAATCTTCGTACATAAATATTTTTTCAATTTCGCGGCTTTCAATTTTAATAAATTCCTTCCAGCCATCCTGACTAAGATTAAAATATGATGCAATCTGCAGCAGAGGAAATTTTGTTGCTGCCTTATATGTGTTAAAGGTTATTGTATTCATGGACGCACCTACTTTATAAGGTCAAGGAACATCAATACAACTTCCATAACAATCAGGACTATTACAATCCACTCCAAAAATAATCCACGCATGGACATACTTATGTCGGCGAGACCATCAACGATGCTTTTTAATATTTCTGTCTTGCTTTTTATTACTTCATAGCGGTCATTAAGCTCAAAAAACTCCGACATTTTGAAATAAAATTCTGCTGCTTCACTGTTTACCCATGTAACGTCAGGCTTGTCGAGAATCATTATGTAAGCTATTGTGTTGTATTCGTGCCTTACAATCCTTGAAGTAGTTTTTGCAAGCTCCTTGTTGCCTATGTGCAGTCTTCCTTTCTCCAAGTTGTCGATTTTACTTTCTATGTTATCAAGTATTTTTCCAAGCTGTTCCTCTATTCTTTCCAGAGCAACGGATTTTGCAATAATAATCGATACAAGCTCAGGATAAAACAGCTCTTTTCCGGGAACCTGTACATATTTATCTGTAAAGTCCAATTCGTCTCCTTCATTGAAGTGAAGGGCGTAGTCATCCTGAAACCTGTCAAAATGCTCAATGTCGATATCAGGCTTTATTTTCTTAAGATATTTCATGAAAATTTCTGTATGCTTCATTTGGGAATTAATAAACACTATGCTTCCGAAAGAAAATACCATTATTTTTTCATTTTCGCCACTATTCTCACCGAGTATTCTTTCAAGCACAGGACCATGAAGAATAAGAGGTTCTTCCCAAGTGTATTTTTTCTTTATGCCACATTCGACAGCTATTTTATTAAGGTCAATTTCATTCGTAACCGCATAGGTCTTGTATTGCAGATCATTCATATTATTCACCGCTATTCTTTANNGCAGATACATCTGATTTAATGTTATCTACCAATCGCTTCCTTTTTTTATTACTTCTTTCATTTTGGACATTATTTTCTCATAGCTGCCAGGAGCGTGAGGCACAAGACAGTTGGAGCAATCTTTTATCCCATGATTTTTGATATAATTTCCTCCGCATTCATCCTTCAGCATATAAAGCGGGCAATAGCAAAAAAGACAGTTAAAGCTTTCTTTATCCGATATTTTGTGGCAAGGGAAATACTCGCATTTGCTATTTTGAAAAAATTTATAATTCTCTGAATTCAATTTATTTCTCCTTGTTTTTTTAATTATTATACCACAAATATCATCAATTTACAATTGCTGTGCAAAAATATGTACAACGATATAAGAATATTGAACTGTTGATACTGATGAAAAGTATGATATAATGAATTTATTACAAAAATTTGAGAGGTTTTTATGATTAAAGAATTTGAAGGCAAATTGCCCATAATCAGTGAAAAGGCATATGTTGCTGAAGGTGCTCAACTTGTGGGCAATGTAGTGATGGAAGAATATAGCAGCGTGTGGCACAACGCAGTTGCAAGAGCAGATATAAACACCATCAGAATCGGCAAATATACCAATATTCAGGACAACGCAGTATTGCATGTAGAAGACAGCCTGCCTACAAACATAGGTGACTATGTTGTGGTGGGACACGGAGCAATTCTGCACGGCTGTAAAATTGAAGACCATTGCCTCATAGGAATGGGGGCTATTGTTTTAAACGGCGCTGTAATAGGCAGGGGCAGTGTGGTGGCAGGAGGTGCTGTGGTTAGAGAAAATGATGTGATTCCGCCGTTTTCACTTGTTGTGGGAATGCCGGGGNNAGGCTGTGAAATATAAAACGCTGTGGACAGAAAGATATGGATATCTTCCTGATGCCGGAGGAGAGGTTTACAACGGAGAAGAAATAGTATAAATAACCTCTGAAAGTGAGACTGAGACCATTTCAAATTTTGTGCTTATACAAAATTTGAAATGGTCTCTTATATTTAATTATTTTGTAATTTGTATCTCTTCATTACAGCGGCATGCAAGCATACAACAAATGAATATTAGTCCTTTAAAGTGAATAATAATCCGAAATTTTTTGGCGGAAGCATTTTGGAACAAACGTGCATATTTCAATGAAGGATCTTTATCCAAATTAAGTTTTTCAAGGTTCGTAAAAGATAAAGCATAAAATGTNNAAGGACTTTTTCAAATCCTATAATCCGGAAAGGTCTACTATTATTTTTCCGACGGCTCCTTTACCTGTTAAACAGAAATCGCTATGCGGAAATTTTGGGATTATGCAAGCATCTTTAGGATTGAAGACTTGGGCTTTACTCCAACCATAGTCTTTATAATTTTTCCTTCCTTCATAACAGCCAGTGTTGGTATACTCATTACATTGAAAGTAGATGCAAGCTCAGGCTGTTCATCTATATTAATCTTGCCTACCTTAATATCTGGTACTTCTTTTGCGATTTCTTCCACCACAGGAGAAATCATTTTGCACGGCATGCACCATGTTGCCCAGAAATCCAGAAGTACAGGCTTATCGGATTTTAAAACCTCCTGCTCAAAATTTGATTTTGTTATTTTAATTGAATTCATATATATCGCTCCTTATTTTGAAATATTATAACTTAATTATAATATTTCAAAATAGAAAAACAGTGACTCAGTCACATCAAATATTAATAATTAAAAATTTATCCGGCAATACTAATTGAAGCAACTAATAAGGAGAGGGAAATGGAATGAAGGAATTATTTTTAAAAACCGAACACGGGCTTCAGCCTATAAGTGAAGAGGAAGCTTCAAAGTATAATTTAAAAGAAGGGAGAATATCCCCGTTCAGCAGATACTGGATTGTTGACAAAGACGGAAGCACAGGAATCAATGATCCTACCGATGACACATCAAGTCCTGGACCGGATGAAATACCTGAAGGAGAAGGGCTTGACAACGACCAGATACAGGAATTTCCTGAAACACATGCAATAATGTCCCAATCTGAAATAATTGATTTTTCACATGGAACCGATTCGGAATAAAAGTTGATAATTGGATTATATTCCTGTTGACAATTGACTGTCTAAAGTTTATATTGTACATGCATCTTATGTAAAGGGGTAGTCCCTACTATACTATTATTATCAGAGGTAATTATGTACAAGCACACAACAAATGAAGTTGTTATGGTACAGCCGGTGATGTTTATGCACAATGCTGAGACAGCTGTAAATAACAAATATCAGAATACAAGCAATGAAAGCAGCCATAAAATTCAGGAAAGAGCATTGAAGGAATTCAATGAGCTTGTAAATAAACTGAATATTAAAGGAGTTAATGTCAGCGTTTTAAAGGATAATTTAAGCAGCTCTGCACCTGACAGCATTTTTCCAAACAACTGGTTCAGTACTCATGAAGGCGGGCACCTTGTGTTTTATCCAATGTATGCCAGAAACAGAAGAGAAGAAGTTGAGAAATTTAAACATGAAATAACTGAAATGATGAAGAGAAAACAGATAAAAGAGGGAAGAGGCCTTAAAATATACGATTCTCTTTCGTTTGAATATACAGATAAGTTTTTGGAAGGTACAGGCTCCATGGTTATAGACAGAAAGAACAGAACAGCATACTGCTCATTATCACCGAGAGCTGATAAGGA
>DOON01000267.1:0-2994 GCA_003514865.1 Clostridiales bacterium | reverse complement strand
GTAGGTCAACCGCAACGAGCTCCCAAAGTATGCGACCAGAGAGATCAACTACTTTGGTGAGCGAGACTGCGCTACCTCAGGCACGTGAAGCCTCAGCCGAAGAGGAAAAAAACATACTAAACTCTTGTTTCAGCAAGTATGTTTTCAACTCTGTTTCTTCCGTTGTATTTTGCCTGATAAAGCAGCATATCTGCCATGTTTACAAGAGAATCAGGTAATCTGTCATCAAATTGGGCAGCGCCTATGCTGATTGTAACCCTTAAACCCTTAATTCCAAAATCATAATTTTGTATGCTTGAACGGATTCTTTCGGCAATTTGGGAGGCATATTCAAGGCTTGTATAAGGAAGTACCGCAATGAATTCCTCACCTCCGTAGCGTCCAGCATAATCGCTGCTTCTTATGTTTTGTCTTATCAGGTTTGCTACTTCAATTATTACCCTGTCTCCAGTCAGATGTCCGAATCGGTCGTTCACACGTTTAAAATTGTCAATATCCATCATTAGCACACATAGATTTTCTTTAGTCTCAGCGGCTTCAGCTAACTTAATTTCCAGCAACTCATTGATATATTGATGGTTGTAGAAATTAGTCAAGCCGTCCCTTATTGACTTGTTTTTTAAAATTTCGTTGACTGCCATAAGCTCCTTGTTCAGCTCGCTGATACTTTCGTTTTTCTGTTTAAGTATTTCTTCTATCATTTTATTTTCACCGATGACTAAAAGCCCGGTTGTAATATTTGATATTGGATGCAGAGGTATAACGGTTATTTTGAACGGAATTGCCTGCCCCGACTTAAAGGAAACCGTAACATCCGAAAAACGCACCGGATTATTGAGATGTTCGCAGTTTTTAACAGTCATACCTATACCTTCATGGTCTATAATGTCTGTAATGTTAACTCCTACAATTTTATCCTCATCGTAGTTCAGAAATGTGCATATCTGCCGGTTCGCCTTTATTATATTTCCCTTCGTATCCGCCAACACAGCCATTCCTGTAAGCTCCTTGAACAGTTCGTTTGTTATCAGTGAAGAAGGAATTGAAAGGAACTGATACTTTGTAATTGAATAGTGTATTCCCCAAAGCATTATCAGTGCGAATAGTTGTCCCATATTTGGCAGGTTTATAATGTTGAGGTAAGGGAATATAACCTGAATTATTAGATANNATTAAGCGAAAACGGAACAGCACAGAATACAGCTATAATTTTAGCCTGCTTCTTTTGTATTTTGCTATCTGACTTGAATCCCCACAGAAAAATAATAAATATGCTTATGGCAAGGTATGAAAAGTTGTATAGGAAATTCCCGGTATAAAAAAAGTTCTCTATAGCTGGTGGTGTATTAATGTGTGGACCAAAGAGAAATAAGACCATGAATAGTGAAAGTGCTGCAGGAAGCATAATCAGCACTTTGAAATATAAGTTGCCTATATATTTGTTCTGAGTTAAAATCATTACAAAGTACAGTGCAAAAGCTTCGAAAGTGCACCATCCAAAAGCTGATATTTTGTTCCAGAAGGAGTACTCTTCCACATTTTCGGCAAGATATATAAAGCCGCCTGCAAACGACCACAGAGCCATACTCAGAGTCATTAAAAAGAATGCTCTGAACAGCTTTGATTTTTTGTTGTATTTTATTGCGTTAAATCCAACGTAAGAATACAGGATAGATGCTATAAAGGACAAGGTCGCTAAGTAAACCATAAAGATACTCCTATTACCTCATACACTGAGGTCTTAATAATATGTATATAATACCATATAAATTATTTTTTGAAAGATATTTTTTTACCTTTGCATCAAAAATTACATATAAGAAAACTTTTGAATATTTGTGTGTATATGGTATACTATCAGTAGTTGTAAGAGGAAACCGCAGGAGGATGCTATGGAGTTGAAAAATTTTAAGGAATTGATTGCAAAAGTGCAGAATAATGATTCTAAAAAGAGAGTCGCAGTTGCAGCTGCCCAGGATGAACACACGCTGGAGGCGGTATTCAGGGCAAGAAATGACAAATTGGTGGAGCCCGTGCTGATAGGGGACAAGGCTAAAATCAGTGAAATACTTAAAAGGCTTTCAATTGACTTTGATGATGACAAAATTATTAATGCAGAAAATGATGCGGATTCCGCAGAAAAGACGGTTGAACTTGTCAATGAAGGAGGAGCGGATTTCATTATGAAGGGAAAGCTCCAGACTGCCGATTTGCTTAAGGCAGTAGTTAATAAGGAAAAGGGGCTTAGGACCGGAAATGTTATTTCACACGTGGCGATACTTGAAATACCTGCGTATCATAAGCTTATGGCAGTGACGGACGGCGGAATGATGATGTATCCAAATGTTGAGGAAAAGAAGCAGATAATTGAAAATGCTGTGAATGTATTTTTGAATATGGGCTATGAATGTCCTAAGGTCGCTGTTCTGGCAGCGGTTGAAACTGTAAATCCCAAAATGCCTGAAGCTGTGGATGCAGATGCTCTTAAAAAAATGAACGAAAACGGAGAAATTAAAAACTGTATAATAGAGGGACCTATATCAATTGACCTCACCTTCAGTAAGGAGTCTGCACAAATAAAGGGATATGAAAGTCCCGTTACAGGAGAGGCTGACATATTGATAGTTCCAAATATCACAGCTGGTAATATCATGAGCAAGGCTCTGCTTGAATTTGCAAACGGGACTATGGCGGGTATGATAGTCGGAGCTAAGGTTCCTATTGTCCTTACATCCAGAGGTGCAACTTCAGAAGAAAAATACTTGTCGCTGGTATTGTCAGCATCAGCTGTGAAGTAGATGAAATAAAAATACAGGCAATGCATACATAATTGGTTAATTTTAATTCTGTATGCATTGTTTTTTTCATCTCACAAACTGAGGCCCTGGCAAATATATTCCGTCATAGAATAAGAGAAACAATTGAAAAATTATCACATAAAAGAAACGCTTCCCAATATAAATTACTAATAGATTATATGGGGGGATTTCTTTG
>DOON01000182.1 GCA_003514865.1 Clostridiales bacterium | reverse complement strand
TTTAAAAAGGATGATGATATTTAACCTATATTTAACTAAATGTTAGGTTTTTTTATGAAAAAATTAACAAAGAAAGGAGGTAATTCAATGACTAAGGCAACAAATCCAGAATTAATCGATGATTTTGAAGATTCGCAAAAAGGAAAGTTTCTAATCTTTTCTGTGGGAAATGAGATGTATGGAATTGAAATTCAGTATGTTACTGAGATTGTTGGTATTCAGCCTGTTACTGAAGTTCCGGAGTTTCCTGAAAATATTATAGGAGTTATTAATTTGCGTGGAAAGATCATTCCTGTTATGGATGTACGGCTTCGTTTTAAAAAGCCGCTTCGTAAATACGATAGCAGGACTTGCATTATTGTAATAGATTCCAAAGCTACTTCTATTGGATTAATTGTAGACAGTGTGTCAGAGGTTTTGGAAATACAGGAAGAGGATATTGTATCCCCTCCCGACATGAAAAGTTGTGGGTCAAGCTATTTAAAAGCGATAGGAAGGATCGGAAATGATATCAAATTACTTTTAGATTGCGAAAGGTTTTTGGGAGACGAAGAAAATGAGTTTTTGAACAGCGTTAATTGATTTGATAATAATAATATTAAGGAGGCCGTTTATATGAAATGGTTCTATAATTTAAAAATCTCTGCAAAATTAATACTTGCTTTTATTATTGTAGCCCTTATCGCCGGTATGATAGGGCTTGTTGGCATTATTAACATAAATAATATCAATCGTTTAGACACTGAAATGTATGAAAGGCATGTCGTCCAGCTTTCAGAATTAATTCCCGTTGTTCAGGGNNAAGCTGTAATAGAAAGTTTACAGCAATTCGGTAAATCAATCCAAGATCCAAGGATCAAAAATGCATATGACACTTTTACTGATGTAATGACAAATCGGTTCCCTGTCTATATGGAAAATGTGATTCAGCTTACTATGGCAAATCAAAAGGATCAGGCTCTTAACATGGTATCTGTGGAAGGAGCAGCTTTGAATGAAGAAGTTTCGCGTGCAATTGATGAATTGATCAGCTTAAAAATAGAATTGGCAAGCGCGGCATCGGATGTAAATTCGGCTGCGGCAAAAACATCTATTTTGACGATGGCGGTCTTAATCATTGCAGGTGTAGTAATATCGATGGCACTTGGTATGTTTATATCAAGGATTATTTCTAATCCTGTTAAAAAGTTAGAGGAAGCAGCCGACAAGCTAGCCTTGGGTGATGTAAATATTAATATTGAGGCAACTGCTGCCAAGGATGAAATCGGTAGGCTGATGCAGTCATTTAGCAATATGATAGAAAACATCCGCAGTCAGGCTTTTACTGCAGAGAGGATTGCAGGAGGAGATTTGACGGTTGATGTCCAGATTAAATCAGAAGATGATCTGCTTGGCAAAAAACTTTACGAATTGGTAGAAAAGAACAATGAAGTTCTAACGAGTATTGCTATTGCATCAGAACAGGTATCAGCAGGCTCTGAGCAAATGTCTGAGTCCAGCATCGCACTTTCTCAAGGTGCTACTGAACAAGCCGGTTCAATCGAAGAGCTCTCAGCTTCCATAGAGGAAATATCATCTCAGACTAAACAAAATGCTGATAATGCAAGTCAAGCCAATAGACTGGCAGAATCGGCCAAAGCCAATGCGGAAGCAGGAAATCAGCAAATGAGAGAGATGCTCAAGGCAATGCAAGAAATCAACTATTCATCAGCCAACATCTCTAAGATTATTAAGGTAATTGATGATATTGCATTCCAAACTAACATATTGGCTCTCAATGCTGCTGTCGAAGCAGCACGGGCAGGCCAGCACGGCAAGGGCTTTGCGGTTGTTGCAGAGGAGGTAAGAAACCTGGCGGCACGTTCAGCAGAGGCAGCTAAAGAAACTACAGATATGATCGAAAATTCTATCAAAAAGGTTGAAAGCGGAAGTGATATTGCGAATGAAACAGCTGGTGCACTCGCCAAGATTGTAGGAGATATTGGACAGGTGGCTGATTTAGTAAGCAATATCGCTGCAGCTTCTAACGAACAAGCGACAGGCATAGTACAGATAAACCAAGGTATAATGCAGGTATCAGAGGTGGTTCAAACAAACTCTGCAACTTCAGAGGAAAGTGCTGCTGCAAGTGAAGAACTGGCAAGTCAGGCATCTCTCTTAAAAATGCAGGTTGACAAATTCAAATTAAAGAGGGAAATGTAGTAATTGCACTATCCGTAATTGGGATTCTTACACTATAAGAGGAAACAAAAAGTAGTAAATCTGTAAATCTATTAAGAGTGGTATATATCAAATATAGTTCAGGAAATGGAAAATATATATAATAAATCCATGGATTATTAAGTTTAGGAGCATGGTAACAGGCTCCTATTCTCATATAAAGGGAGAGCCTAAATGAAGTACCATCATCCAAAAGATATAGCAGCCAGGCGCATTCAACAGGCACAGAGATACAACAGAACAGAGAAACAGCCTCAATACGAAATAAGCCTATCTATTGGTTACAGTACAAAGGAATCAAATGGACAAAGCATTGAGGAAATTGAAAAGATTGTAGACGGGCACCTGAAACATCATAAGCTGTTAGATCAAAGATGCTCACATCATGCCATTATATCTTCAGC
>DOON01000311.1 GCA_003514865.1 Clostridiales bacterium | reverse complement strand
TCTCTTACGGAGGATATGGAAAAAGCACTAAAGGAAATAATAGAAGTTTTTCCAAAGACAAACGACCCTCAGCTCATAGATATAATACTGGATAAATATTGCTATGAAGAAATGCTTAAGTCTGCAGAAGAAACAGGAAGCGATTTTATAATTGATTATGTTAAGATGCAGATTGATGCCATTAACCTTAAAACATATGTTAGGCTGAAAAAAATGAATAAGTCATGGGATTTCTTTTCAAAGGTTTTTCTGAACGGAGGAAGAATACACGAACAGGTATTCATTAAAAGCTACGATGAGCCATTTGAAAAATTTGCTGAACTGCTGTCTGCATATGGTTTTAAAGAAATTTTTCTTGAGGGAACAGAGGCGTTAAAGGAAACAGGATTGTTTACAACTCTTGAAAAGCTTTTGGATAACAAACTCATGCAGCATGTGAAAAATGCCAAGTATGTTCCGTTTGGCATAGAGCCTTTAGCAGGCTATTTGATAGCAAAAGATAATGAGATTAAGATTGCAAGAATAATACTGGCAGGCAAACTTGCAGGGATTTCACCCGAACTTATCAGAGAGAGGTTGAGAGAGACTTATGTATAAAATAGGAGTCATAGGAGATAAGCAGAGCGTCCTGGGGTTCAAGGCGGTGGGACTTAATGTATTTGACTGCTCTTCAAAAGAAGAAGCAAGAGGTAAACTTAAGAGCATTGCTGAAGAAGGATATGCAATTATTTATATAACTGAAAACCTCTACAATGAATTGAAGGATGATGTCTGTGTATACGATGAAAAACGCCTGCCGGCAATAATACCCATACCCGGAATGAGCGGAACGACTGGAACTGGTATAGCAAATATTAAAAAAGCTGTTGAAAAGGCAGTTGGTGCCGATATATTGTTTAACAATGATTAGTTATAAAAAATGAAAGCAGGTGATTTATTTAATGAGCCAAGGTAGAGTAGTAAAGGTATCAGGTCCGCTGGTTATTGCCGAGGGTATGAAAGAAGCAGATATGTTTGACGTTGTACGTGTAAGCGAGCAGGGACTGATTGGTGAAATAATAGAGATGCGCGGTGACAGGGCATCCATTCAGGTATATGAGGAAACAGCAGGNNAAATCCGAAAGCTGGCAGGACCGAACATATCAAGAGGAATAAGCGTACCTTCTTTGAACAGAGAAAAGAAGTGGGAATTTGTACCTGTTGCTAAGGTAGGAGATAAGGTGCAGTCGGGAGATATAATCGGTACTGTACAAGAAACTATGGTTGTGCAGCAAAAAATCATGGTTCCTTACGGCATAAGCGGAACTGTAGCAGACATAAAATCAGGAAGCTTCACAGTTGAGGAAACTGTATGTGTAGTTAAAAACGACAAGGGTGAAGATGTTAAGTTAACAATGATGCAAAAATGGNNGTGTATATAGGCTGCGGTGAGCGCGGAAATGAAATGACAGACGTACTTATGGAGTTTCCTGAGCTGAAGGACCCAAGAACCAGTGAATCTCTGATGAAACGTACGGTGCTTATAGCCAACACATCCGACATGCCTGTTGCGGCTCGTGAGGCATCAATTTATACAGGAATTACAATTGCTGAATATTTCAGAGACATGGGATATTCGGTGGCGTTAATGGCGGACTCAACTTCACGTTGGGCCGAGGCTCTTCGTGAAATGTCAGGCCGTCTTGAGGAAATGCCCGGTGAGGAAGGATATCCGGCATATCTGTCATCTCGTCTGGCACAGTTCTATGAAAGAGCCGGAAGAGTTATAAGTCTTGGCTCAGAAGGAAGAGAAGGAGCTCTGTCAGCCATAGGTGCTGTATCACCTCCGGGAGGAGATATTTCGGAGCCTGTTTCGCAGGCGACTCTCCGTATCGTTAAGGTGTTCTGGGCATTGGATGCTCAGCTTGCCTACAGACGTCACTTCCCGGCAATAAACTGGCTGAACAGCTACTCTCTGTATGCAGACAGACTGAGTAAGTGGTTTGATGAAAATGTTGCAAGAGAATGGACGGAACTTCGTTCTGAAACAATAGGGCTTCTTCAGGAAGAAGCAGAGCTCAATGAAATAGTACAGCTTGTTGGAGTTGATTCATTGTCTGTGGCAGATCGCCTCAAGCTTGAGGCAACACGGTCCATAAGAGAGGACTACCTGCATCAAAATGCATTCCACGATGTAGACACATATACATCACTTAACAAGCAATACAAGTTGCTTACTCTTATTTTAAAATATTATCATGATGGTATTGAAGCTTTAAAAGACGGTGCAGACTTTAAGGCTATAGAGAACCTTCCTGTAAGAGAAAGAATAGGAAGATTCAAGTATACGGAAGAAAAGAATGTTGAAGAAGCCTTTGAAAATATCAGGAAGCAGATAGAAACAGAAATATCAGCTTTAACATCAGGCAAGGAGGTCGAATAATATGATTAGAGAATATAAAACCATATCTGAAGTAGCAGGCCCCTTAATGCTTGTTAAAAATGTTGAAAATGTAGCATATGATGAATTGGGAGTAATCGAGCTTCCAAGCGGAGAGCACAGAAGCTGCAGAGTTCTTGAAATTAACGGAAGCAATGCGCTTGTACAGCTTTTTGAAAGCTCTGCCGGAATAAACCTTGCGGAAAGCAAGGTGAAGTTTCTGGGAAGGGGTATGGAGCTTGCGGTAGCCTATGACATGCTTGGTCGTGTATTTGACGGTCTGGGACGCCCCATTGACAACGGTCCGGAAATTATTCCGGAAAAAAGACTTGATATAAACGGTCTTCCGATGAACCCTTCGGCAAGAGACTATCCGGATGAATTTATCCAGACAGGCGTTTCTGCAATAGACGGACTAAATACGTTGGTAAGGGGACAAAAGCTTCCTATATTCTCCGGTTCAGGTTTGCCTCATGCCGATTTGGCCGCACAGATTGCCCGTCAGTCCAAGGTTTTGGGAACAGATTCGAAGTTTGCGGTTGTATTTGCAGCCATCGGTATAACATATGAGGAAGCAGATTTCTTTATATCAGATTTCAGAAAAACAGGTGCGATAGACAGAACAGTATTGTTTATGAATTTAGCGGATGACCCTGCAATAGAGCGTATTTCAACCCCTCGTATGGCGTTGACCGCAGCTGAATTCCTTGCATTTGAGAAGGGTATGCATGTGCTTGTAATCCTTACGGATATAACAAACTATGCAGAGGCTCTTCGTGAGGTATCAGCGGCACGTAAAGAGGTTCCGGGAAGAAGAGGATATCCTGGATATCTGTATACTGACCTTGCAACTATCTATGAGAGAGCGGGAAGAAAGAGAGATATAGAAGGCTCTATTACAATGATTCCCATACTGACCATGCCTGAGGATGACAAGACACATCCTATTCCTGACCTTACAGGATATATAACGGAGGGACAGATTATTCTTGCACGTGAGTTGTACAGAAAGGGTATCAAGCCTCCTATAGATGTTCTTCCTTCATTATCCCGTTTAAAGGATAAGGGTATAGGAAGAGGAAAAACAAGAGAAGACCACTCTGACGTGCTAAATCAGCTTTTTGCGGCTTATGCAAGAGGTAAGGAAGCTAAAGAGCTTATGGCCATATTGGGGGAAGCGGCACTTTCCGATGCAGATAAATTTTATGCTAAATTTGCGGATGAATTTGAACGAAAATATGTTTCCCAGGGCTATGAAACCAACAGGTCAATTGAAGAAACACTTACGATCGGATGGGATTTGCTGACACTTCTTCCTAAGAGTGAATTAAAGCGTATAAGGGACGAATATATAGAAAAATATTATCCGAAACAAGATTAGAGAGGTGAACCAATGGCAAGATTAAATGTAAATCCAACCAGGATGGTCTTAACCACTCTCAAGAAGCGTTTGAAGGTGGCCGTTAAAGGTCACAAGATGCTGAAGGATAAGCGTGATGAGCTTATGAAGCAATTTTTGGAGCTTGCCAGAGAAAACAAGGTGCTGCGCCAGCAGGTAGAAGCGCATATCGCGGGGGTTTACTCAAACTTCGTTATTGCCAGTGCGGTAATGTCATCTGAGGTGCTAAACGAAGCACTGATGTATCCCAAGCAGGGTGTTTCAATAGAGGTAGGAAACAAAAATGTTATGAGTGTTGATGTCCCGGTATTTGAATTCAAAACAAATACCGATGATACATCCAATATTTATCCATATGGATTTGCCGGAACTTCAGCAGAGCTTGATAATGCAATTGAAAATCTTTCGAGTGTTTTTCCTGAGCTTTTAAAGTTAGCGGCTGTTGAGAAAGAAGTACAGCTTTTAGCAGCGGAAATTGAAAAGACAAGAAGAAGGGTTAACGCACTTGAATATGTCATGATACCTCAGTTTCAAGAAACAATAAAATATATACAAATGAAGCTGGATGAAAATGAGAGAGGAAATCAAACAAGACTCATGAAGGTCAAGGACATGATGATTCAAGAAATAATCGAAGAAAAACAGGAACAAACAAAGGTGGCTCTTGACGAATACAGTTCAAGAAATTAAAATTATCTCCTTCTTACGCTATTGCTTAAGGAGGAGATTTTTATTTCTTTTTTCTTGACAACAAACATTGTAAGATATATACTTTGAGTGTCGAATAAATAGATATTAAAGATATTGGAGTAGATATGGAATTAAAAGAATTGAAAATAGGAAATTTAACAGCTGTAATTCCAATAATTCAAGGCGGCATGGGCATAGGTGTTTCTCTATCTGGGTTAGCCTCCGCAGTGGCAAATGAAGGTGGAATCGGCACTATTTCAGGAGTGCAGATAGGATTTCGTGAGCCGGATTTCGCGGTAAATCCTGTTGAGGCAAACCTCAGAGCAATCGGGAAAGAAATTAATAAAGCTAGAGAAAAAACTAAAGGTATAATAGCCATAAATTTAATGGCAGCAATAAATAATTACGAGTTATATGTGAAGAAAGCTGTTGAGGAAAAAATAGATTTAATTGTTTCGGGTGCAGGTCTTCCGCTTGCGCTCCCTAAGCTTGTAGAAGGAACATCCACTAAGATAGCTCCAATAGTATCTTCAGCCAAGGCTGCAGGAGTCATTATCAGAAGCTATTTGAAGCATGATAGACTNNCAAGGAAGTCAAGGAACTTGTAATGGGCATAGAAAAAGAGCATGGCGTTATGATACCCGTTATCGCAGCAGGCGGAATACGCACAAAGGAAGACATCATGGAGCTTCAGGAGGCCGGAGCTGATGGATTTCAGATAGGAAGCTTGTTCGTTCCAACAGTCGAATGTGATGCTCATGAAAATTTCAAGCTTGCTTATGTTAATGCCGGAAAGAATGATGAAATGATAATTAAAAGCCCGGTGGGCATGCCGGCAAGGGCGATAAAAAATAAATTTATTACAGACTCTATGGAAAATAGATGCGTTGTAAGCAGGTGTTATAAATGCATGCCCAATTGCAATCCGGCGACTATTCCCTACTGTATATCATCGGGAAGTATTGATGCGGTGGAAGGACGGGGAGGGCTTATTTTTTCGGGCGCAAATCTTGAAGATATAAATAAAATCACCACGGTAAAAGAAGTCATAAGAAAATTAACAGAATAAAGATTATTAAGGAGATATGTATTTTAATACATGTCTCTTTTTATATTTCGGTGCTAATTTAGAAAGATTGGTTGTTAATATTCCAACGATCATATATTATTTTAACATCGCCTGTATTCTACAAATTATAATATTATTTATTCTTGACTTTATTTAAATTTGCATTTATATTTATACTAAGTTTTATTAAAGGTTAAAGAAGGAGGTTCGTTAATGAAAGGTGACACATTACAAATTTTTATTTCAATGATTGTGTACATGGCCGTCGTTACAGGTATTGGACTTTATTTTGCAAAGCGTGCCAATGAAAGCAGTGAAAACTATTTTTTAGGAGGTAGGTCGCTGGGCCCATTGGTTACAGCTATGAGTGCGGAAGCTTCTGATATGAGCGGGTGGCTTTTAATGGGACTTCCGGGGGTCGCGTATTGGTACGGTCTGAGCGATGCAATCTGGACGGCTATAGGTTTAGCTGTCGGTACGTACTTAAATTGGCTTTTTGTGGCCAAGAGACTTCACAATTATTCGGTTATTGCGGGAGATTCCATAACGATTCCCGATTTTTTCAGCAATCGTTTTAAGGAAAAAAGCAAAGTAATTATGACGATTGCGGCGATATTCATACTTGTATTTTTTACTGTCTATGCATCAAGCTGTTTTGTTACGGTGGGTAAGCTTTTCAGTGCGTTATTTGGATTTAAATATCAGTATATGATGTTTGCCGGAGCTGTATTTGTGGTGTTTTATACATTTGTAGGAGGTTTTCTTGCTGAAACGACATCCGATACCATGCAGGCGTTTGTAA
>DOON01000057.1 GCA_003514865.1 Clostridiales bacterium | reverse complement strand
CAGCGATACTGTAGGCTTCGTAATGCTTGCAATAAGCTCCGAAATGGCAAGACCTGCTTCCACATCGCCTCCCACAGTATTTATGAGCAGCAGAACTCCTTTTATCTGCGGGTCCATTTCCGCTCCTATTATCATGGGAATAATGTGCTCGTACTTTGTAGTCTTGCTTTGAGGAGGAAGAGAGGTGTGCCCTTCGATTTCTCCGATTATGCTTAGAAAACAAATATCCTTTATGGGACTTATGTCCGTGATGCTTCCCATCTGCTTAACATTTTCTATGGGCTGGTCTGAGCTTTCATCATCGCTGTTATTGTCTTCTCCGTTGAAAAGAAAAGGATTCACAGGCTCTGTGTTCTGACCGCCATTATTCCCTCTTTGACCGTATTGATGGCCCATATCTAAATTCATATTTTGAAATGATTGCTGCTGTATGTCCTTTGTATTCTGATTGTTATTTTTCATTTAGTCCTCCACATAAAAATAATCAGGTTATTCGTGATTATTCTTTGGAGTTTTTCTTTTTTTATTCATTTTCAATAATTATCATGTCACTGCCTATTTTCTTTATGCTCTTCCAAAGCACTTCTTTTTTCTTAGGTTCTTTAAAAATGCTGAAGTGAGAATTATTACCGGAAATAAAACTCAGTATCTCCCCGGTTTTTTCATCGATGACCAAATCGCAGTCTCCGAATATTCCCAAATTTTCCCCCGTATCAATATTAATTATCTCCTTGCTGTACAATTCACTTAGTTTCATCATACACCCCCCCTTTAATTTCTATACTCCCGTGTGCCCGAATCCTCCCGCTCCTCTTTCGGTATCGTTAAGCTCTTCAGTTAATTCAAAATCAGCCTGCTCATGCTTGATGAAAACCATCTGGGCAATTCTGTCTCCGCTGTTGATTGTAAATTCCTTGTCACCTAAATTAATAAGTATTACCTTAACTTCACCTCTGTAGTCAGAGTCAATAGTTCCGATGCCGTTTACTAGACTTATTCCATGCTTTATGGCAAGCCCGCTTCTGGCACGAACCTGTGCCTCATAGCCCTCAGGAATTTCAATGAATATACCTGTGGGAACCAATGCTCTTTCCATGGGCTTAAGCACAACAGGACTTTCAACATATGCCTGCAGATCCACTCCTGCGGAGCCCTTTGTTTCATATTCCGGAAGCTTAAACGGATTATTTTTTATTATCTTAACCTTCATATTTTTCTCCAAGTACATTATTTATTGTTTTCTCTATGTTTTTGTATTTATTCAAATTTCCCGTAAAGGTGATGCTGAGTCTGTCAATGTCGAAAAGCTCTGTTGCAAGCTTCAAAACATCCTCTAATTTAACATTGTTGATTTTTTCTATCACTTCTTCAGGATACTGTATTTCATTGTACAGAAGTTCTCTTCTTCCTATGGACGACATGCGGCTTGATGTACTTTCCAGCCCTAAAATATAGTTTCCTTTAATCTGCTGCTTTGCCCTGTTGAATTCCTTCAAGGTTATATCGCCCTTTTTCATGCCTGCCATTTCTTTTAAGATTGTTCTTAAGGCATCTTCGGCCTGTTCATATGACATACCTGCATAAATACTGAAAATCCCTGTTTCAGAATAGTTAGATACAAATGAATAGATTGCNNCCTGAAAAATTCTCGAGCTCATTGTTCCGCCGAATATATTGTTCAAAACTAAAAGAGGATAATAATTTTCATCATGCCTGCCTATTGTTTTGTTTCCTATGCACATGTGAAGCTGCTCCAAATCCTTGTGTATACCTTCAACCTTACGTATATATTCTCCCTGCAGTTCTACATGCTCAGTGTGTGTATTTTCCCAATTCCTAAATTTTTCTTCTACAAGCCGTACAAACTTCTCTTCATCAAAGCTGCCTGCGATGGAAATTACGGTATTGTGCGGAGAATATTTCTCGTTCATGTACTGCAGAACCTTTTCCGTTGTAAATGTACGCAGATTTTCTTCGGTACCAAGTATGTTGTATGCCATTGGACTGTCATTAAATATTATTTCGGTAAGCTTGTCATGAACAACATCCTCCGGTGAGTCCTCATACATCTTTATTTCCTCTATAACAACGGAAATTTCCTTGTCTATTTCTTCTTGCTGAAACAGCGAATTAAAAAACATATCTGAAAGTATATCCACTGCTTCTTCTATGTTTTCATCAAGAACCTTTACATAGAAGCACGTGCATTCCTTGCTTGTAAAAGCATTGAGCTGGCCTCCCAAATTGTCCATATCCTCGGCAATTTCATTTGCTTTTCTGTTCGTTGTTCCTTTAAAAAGCATGTGCTCAATAAAATGAGACAATCCGTTTGTCTCTTCAGTTTCATTGTTGGAGCCTACATTGACCCAAATTCCTATGGAAGCCGATTTGACATAATCTATTTTTTCCGTCACTACTCTTACGCCGTTATCTAATGTAAATTTATTTATCATTTTTCCTCCGTGATTGCCTATCCTCTACCAGAACATCCGTACCCTGAAGGTGCTGCATCTTGCGGTTATAAGCAATATTATAATAACTGCAACTAAAATTACTATTATGAGCCTTTTAAAGAAGGCTATGTCATTGCAAAAAAATTTCATAAAAATCCCCCTTGATTATATGTATTAATAAAAGGGTCTATTTATGATATACAAATATTATATTTATATTATCAAACTTTCATATAAATTACAACAAATTAATTTACGGAACAATGCTGCTTACTTGCTCCGCTATGTTATTATTAATTGTAAATTGTTAAATTTTCATAGCCCAAATCCTTGTGGGTGAATAAAAAATGATAGGGCTCTCCATTATAAAGATAGTAGGTCTCAATGAAATCCTCATAGAAATAAAATCTCTCCTGATCAGGCNNTATAATCTCTTCTGATTATATCCCTCATTGCTTCCTTGTAATCAAAGCCCTCCACAAACAAATCCTCAAGCTTCAGCTTCATATTTTTGTTCAGGTCATAATTGAAATTTCGGATATTTTCATTGGTTTCTCCATTCTCCACCAAATTTTCATAAACCCTGCCGCTTAAGTATCCACCTGCGTTCATAAAAATATGTACATCGTGGTACAGCTCCCCATAATAGGTTCCCGGATGCACCACTGAAAATGCTTTTGCTCTTTCTCTGAAGCCGTCAGCATCAAGGGTGCTCCTGCACATTTCATTGAGTTTTCTCTCAATTTCCTCATTGCCTATGTTGGTGAATTTCCCCTCTGAAATCCTGATATAGCTATTATCATTATATTCATCTAAAAAGTTATCACGAACATACGTAATTCTGTTGGGAAGATGCTTTTTAATGCCTGCGTTTTCAAAAATATTGATATTTTCATCATAAAACCTGTCAAAGACAGCAAGCTCCCCCTCTATCTCCCTGATTGGTTTATATATAAATGTCGGATAGCCCAGATATATGAACTCGTCATTTTTTTCGTCCATCATAATGTAAAGGCCGCTTGTGTCAAAGTAAAATGTCTGTCCCTCTCTGATTCCCTGAAAAGGTCTGCTTAAATAATATGAATCTGGGTCATCCATGTTGTTTTTGATTATGTACATTGATACATATTCATTGATTATTTTTTTGTAGTCGACGCCATTCCTGAACAAATCCTTAAGCTCCAACTTTGCTCCTGTATTCAAATCATATCCCGAATACCAGTATCCGTTTGACTCGTCCATATAATAGCCGTTCTCATCAAGGCATGATGCATATGCGAAGTATGACACGAACAAAACATTGTTGCAGTTGTAATTCACACTTACACTGGAGCTCATTGAATTATGCCTGAAAGTCTCATCCTTCTTCTCCAGCTTTTCAATCAGGTCATTACTTACCTCATTAATGTAAAGCTCCGTATCTTGCTTGATTTCTTCATTTATTTTATTTTCAATTTCCTTATTCTTCATACCACTGATGCTGAAATAATATCTGCTGCCTGTTTCTGAATCATAGCTTCCTTCTTCAACTGTGTTTATGGTAATCCCATTTTCATAAACACACTGCCTTTCCTTAAATGGCAAATCAGGCTTGTTTTGCTCTATGCCCGCAGGTTCAACGGCAGCACACCCTGAAAGCAGCAGCATTAAAATTAAAGACGCAATAATCCTCCTCATAATCTACCTCACCGGAACATATCCGGCAGCTTCCGCAAGCTTCTGACCTTCGTTGGATAATGTCCATTTCAATAATTTCCTTGCATTTGAATTTTCAGGCTCTGTCTTTTTTAAAACTGCATAGTATGCGCTTGTAACAGGATATTTGTCCTTCATAATAGTTTCGTTGTTTGGCTCCACGCCATCTACCTTCACAAATTTAACTGTGTCCTTAAGATACATGGTATTTGCATAGTAATAGACGGAATAACCTATTGCACTGTCAGAATTGTCGTAGGAGGCAATGGCTTCAATAAGACCTCCCATACCTGCTAGCTTCAATTCCGTAGGCGCCTCTGCCATTGTAAGCCCCTTCATCACCTGATTTTGCATCAGCGTCTGGCTGCCCGAATTATCCGGTCTCTGATACGCCATAATTTCTTTGTCAGGTCCTCCGACCTCTTTCCAATTTGTAATTTTGCCTTGGTAGATATCCTTAATTTCCTCAAGCGACAGTCTATCTACAGGGTTGCTCTTGTTTACTAAAAATACAAAGGCCTCCTTAACCACAGGTATAACCTCAAGCTCTATTCCTCTGGCGGCTGCCATATTAAGCTCATCTTCCGACGGCTCCGTGACAAATATTACATCAGCCTTATCCTCAATCAGATTTTCATATGCATTGTGAGTGGTATTGTGCTTTATAAATTCCTTGGCTTCCTCAGCAGACATGGACAGCAGCTCTGAAGCCAGCTTTTCTGAAAGTGGAATAGTTGCGGTTGACCCATCAATTCTCGGATAATTTTCCTTTGTGAATGCCGGCTTTTCTGCTTTGTCTCCACCTGCAGAGCATGAAACGGCAAGCAGTGAAACAATTAAAACGGCGATTAAATTTCTGAACAGCTTCATGACGCCTCCTATGTTTAAAATTTAACTATAATACCATATTATCAAATTTCCTTATATATTACAACATACTAATGCATATCACAGTCTCGCTCAC
>DOON01000264.1:12471-12661 GCA_003514865.1 Clostridiales bacterium | reverse complement strand
CTGAAATTGGTTTTCAGACCTATGGCGCCAAGAGCCATTATCATTAAAAATTTACTTACGGATGACATAAAATTGCTTGTGGCATCGGGAACAATACCAGTACTTCTCAAAGCCACCATTCCCAGGAAAAGTAAAATGAAGTAAGGGAATATTTTCCTGAAATTTATTTTGTGTCTCGCAGAATGCGCAT
>DOON01000264.1:2246-12442 GCA_003514865.1 Clostridiales bacterium | reverse complement strand
TCATTTACAGCAGTTCCTGCCCATAAGCCATACCCCATATCACTCATTCCAAAATATTTTCCTGCTATAGGAAAAAGTATAACCATGAAAATATCAAATAAAAATGTTGCTGAAATAGCATATGCTATATCCTTGTCCTCCGCGTCAATAACCGGAGCGATGGCCGCAACTGCCGAACCTCCACAAATGCCGGTCCCGGCTGAAATCAGGCTGGAGAGCTTCCAGTTCATGCCAAGCACATTTCCTAGCAGATACCCGCAGCCAAATGCAGTTGCCAATGTAAAGCACATCACAATCAATGAATATTTTCCGACCTGAAATATTTGTGTAAAGCTAAGTGTAAATCCTAACAGTATAATTGCAAGACGCAGAATCTGTTTGGAAACAAAATGAATTCCTTGACCCAAAAGCTTATATTTTGATAAAAATGGATTCAGCATCATGCCTATAAGTAAGGCAAATACGCTGCCGCTGATTAAACCATATGGAATAAATCCACTTATGAATTTGGAAATCAAGGCTAAAACCACTGTTATAAGGATTCCGGGTAAGTATTTTTTAATTAATGTCATAATCATCATCTCCTCATGTTGATTTTACGATAAAATGATGATAATATCAAATTATGAATTCTTATATTGCTATAAATTAAAATTATGAAAGGTGTAATAATGCTGGACTTTAGACTTGAAACATTTCTTGAGCTGTGCAGGATAGGAAATTATACGAAGACTGCGGAATATCTTCATATCACGCAGCCCGCTGTTACACAACACATCAAATATTTAGAGGACCAATATGGCGGAAAGCTGTTCATATACAAGGACAAAAGGCTTACGCTGACAGAGCGGGGCAACAGCTTGTATTATTTTGCGCTGACAATGCGCGCTGACAGCGATAGAATAAAAAGTCTGCTTAGCGCTAATGAGATTTCGCCTCACCATATTGCGTTTGGTGCAACACTTACAATAGGTGAATATGTGATGGCCCCCATTGTGGAAAAGCTTTGGGAGTCATATCCGTCCCTGCCCGTCACTATGCTGGTAGATAACACACAGGTTCTTTTACAGAAGCTTCATGACGGAATAATCGACTTTGCTCTGCTGGAAGGCTTTTTTGATAAAGNNCGAAGAGTTTATTGGTGTGTGTTCTCCACTCTCAGAACTTGCTAACAGGCAGTGCTGTTTTGATGAAATTTTATATTACAGGCTCATTCTTAGAGAAAAGGGTTCCGGTACGAGAGATATATTTGAACAGTCATTGAGGGCGCATAATTTGACGATTGAAAGTTTCAGCCGAGTTAGTGAAATCGGCAATATGAGTGCAATAAAACAATTAGTGTCCAATAATCTCGGCATATCATTTATGTATAAGGCCGCCGCTAATAAAGAACTTTCCCAAAAAATGCTGGTTCCGTTGAACATCAAGGACTTCAGTTCAAGACATGCATTTTCGTTTGTTTTTCTTAAAGACAGTTTGCATCATAAGGAATATTGGAATTGGTATGATTTCTTTCAAAAGAATTTATACGGTTAATAAAAAAAGGCAGAAGATATTTCTGCCTCATATGTTATTCTCAAGCTTTCGCACGAACTTACGAGCTCGTCCTTCTTTTTCATCGGTCATAAAAGCATGTCCATACCCTTGGTCACGCTCTGCAAGCATGCCTGCATAAATGAGTTGTGAATGTTTGCAATACCGTTCCATTCCGGCTTCAAACAAATCAGAGCCCTTTTCCGGGCGGTAGCCGCAGGTAGTTACAAGGGCTAATTTTCGCCCTGCCCAAAGCGCAGGACCTTTTTCATCTCCGTAAAACTTATTCATTCCGTACACCAGACGGTCAAGAAGTGACTTCATGGGAGGTGTGCAGTACCATGAATAAATTGGTGTTGCGAGGATAATTATATCAGATTCCAGAATTTCATCAAAAATTTCCTGAGCATCATCCACAAAACGGCATCCAAATTTTGTCCAATCAGCCTGACATACTCTGCAGGCAATGCATGGAGAGATGTTTTTATCATATAAGCTTATTAAGTTGTATTCAGACCCACAGGCTTCTATTTCTTCAATAAAGGGTTTTAAAAGAGAAGCCGTATTGCCTGTTTCTCTCGGACTTCCCATCAAAATACAGTATTTCATGGTACTCCTTTCATACGATTGACTTTAAACAACGCCGCAATTTCCGATTCTCGTTGTCGATATTATAAATAATATCATTTATGGGTCGTTCAATCAACAATTTAGTTACTCATTCCTTGATTATTTATAGTTTTGCTAACTATGACCTCTTAAGTCCTGCTATGCATATAATTATGTATCTATATTATGCTGCCGAGACCCAAAATAGTGTTAAATGAAGAGAGTTGCTGCAATGTGAAGATATCATTGCAGCAACTCTTTAAATATACTGAATTAATTTTTAAGATTAATCATTTCCATTAGGATTTTTTCGCCTGTAATCGGTAGATTTCTTATGTTTACCTTTGAAGCGTTGTAAACAGCATTTGCAATTGCAGGAGGCGGAGTATTTATTACAAGCTCTCCGATTGATTTTGCTCCGAAGGGGCCTGTGGGCTCGTAGCTTGGCTCAAAGTCAATCCTGATTGTTCCAACATCCAGACGTGAAGGTATTTTGTACTGCATGAAGGAATCATTGAGCATACGTCCCTGGCTGTCATATTGTATATCCTCATACATTGCCATTCCTATTCCCTGCACGATTCCGCCTTCGGCCTGAACCCTCGCCAGGTTTGGATTGATTACGGTTCCGCAGTCGATTACTCCCACGTAGTCAATTATGTCCACCTTGCCTGTGAGCTTGTCAAGCTCGATTTCTACCAATCCAGCCATGAAAGGAGGAGGAGAGTTTGGAGAGTAGTGAGATTCTTCAGCTGTAAGATATGCATTTGATCCCCCGTAGCTTGCGTATCCGATTTCTGATAAAGATATGCTTCTGTCGTCGCTTATGCAGTAAACCTTGCTGCCGTCAAATTCGGCGTCTTCTTCCGTACAGCCTAAAAGTCTCGCACCTTCAGCAAATATTTTTTTTCTGAGAGATTCACATGCTTTTACAACAGCCATTCCTGTAATGTATGTTGTGCTGGAGGCATAGGAGCCAGTATCATATGGTGATAAGTCTGTATCCACGCCGTGAACAACAATGTTGTCATATTCCGTATCCAGACAATCTGCAGCCATTTGAGCAAGTATTGTATCGCAGCCTGTTCCCATATCCGTTGCACCAATCATGAGGGTGTAAAAACCGTCATCATTTAACCGAACTTCAACTGCGCCAACATCGCAGGATGAAATTCCGGAGCCCTGCATAGCAACGGCGCAGCCAACAGAACGAATCTTGTTGTTTCCAATATCCTTTGCAGGATATTTCTCATCCCATTTAATCATTTCCTTGGCCGTTTCAAGGCATTTATCAAGGTTGCAGCTTTTTAATTCTTCATTGTAGTATGTGGGCATAATTTTTCCCACGTGATTTTGCGTAATCATGTTTTTCATTCTCAAAACCGTAGGGTCTATATCAAGCTTTGCAGCCAGCTCATTTACGGCAGATTCCAGAGCGAAGAAGCCCTGAGTTGCCCCGTAGCCTCTGTAGGCTCCCGCACCCATTGTGTTTGAGTAAACAACATCGAAATCAAATTTATATGCATTTGCATTGTATATTGTCATTGCCTTGTGACCGGACAGCCCAACGGTTGTGGGGCCGTGGTCTCCATATGCTCCCGCATTCCAAAGAGATNNGCTTTATTTTTATTTCAGCCTCATGCCTCGGGCTCCCGTTTGTGAAGCTTTCTTTTCTTGAATAAATTATTTTTGCGGGCTTTCCTGTTTTTAATGTCACTATGGCAGGAAATATTTCGCTTACCACAGACTGTTTCGCACCGAAGCCACCGCCAATTCTGGGTTTTATTACGCGGATTTTGGATTTCGGAATCTGCAGTGCATTTGCAAGTATTCTCCTTGCATGGAAAGGAACCTGTGTTGAGCTTATAACATTCAGCCTTCCGTAGGCATCAATGCTGGTATATGTTCTGAAGGTCTCCATCATTGTCTGGTTGTTTGCCCTGGTGCTGTAAGTTTCTTCTATTATATGAGTGCAGTTTTTGAATTCTTCTTCCACGCTTCCAATTTCCATTGCTTCACAGGAGCACAGGTTTCTTTTGTTGTCTGCTCCAACCTCGCAGAGAGCTTTGAAATCCTCTTCGGGATGGAGGAGTATTTCTTTGTCCTTTGCCTCTCTGTAGTCCAGCAAAGGTTTAAGCACCTGATACTTCACCTTTATCATGCTCAGCGCTTTATCAACAGATTTTTCATCTCTGCCTGCAACTATTGCAACAGGGTCTCCCACACATCTTAGCCTTTTATCAAGGATGAGCCTGTCATATGGACTTGGCTCCGGATATGTTTGTCCTGCCGTTGTAAATCTTGCCTGAGGAACATCCTCATATGTGAGTATACATTCTATTCCCGCAACATTTTTAGCCTTCTCGGCGTTTATTTCTTCAATCAATGCATGGGCGTGGGGGCTTCTCAGCAGCTTTACAATCAGGATGTTCCCCTGAGTAATATCGTCCGTATATACAGGCTTGCCTGTTACAAGGGACATTGCATCTTTTTTTCTTACACCCTTATTAACAAACTTCATGAGAACACTCCTTTTTACTCTTAATGTCCAGATATTTTTTAACAGCTCTCAGCTGTCCCATGTATCCTGTGCATCTGCACAAATTTCCTTCAAGATATTTTTTAATTTCATCCTCTGTGGGATTTTTTAATTCCCTTGCCATGGAAATTACGCTCATAATGAATCCTGGGCTGCAAAAACCGCATTGCTCGGCGCCCTCATCGGCTAAAAAACCTCCGAAGTCCGCAGCTTCCTCCTGTATTCCCTCAATTGTAGTAACATGGAGTCCGTTGGCGCGAAGCGCGAGGGTGGAGCATGACAGCACANNATTTGATGTTTCACATCCTCGCTTTACACTCAGATATCCGTTTGCTCTTAAAAAATCAATAAGGAGCATGTCAGGTGCAATGTCACCGCTGTATTCTCTGCCATTTATAAATAATTTAATTTGCATGACTTCCTCCGTTCAGTATTTCTTCTATATTTCTTTTTGCAAGAACCTCTGCAAGTATTCTTCTGTATTCCATGCGTCCTCTGATATTTGTCCCGAAAGGAGTATCATCGGCTAATTTTGCAACCGCTGCAATAATTTCTTCCATCTCCGGGTTTTCGCTCATTTCTATTTTTGATAGCTTTGCCTTCATGGGTCTTGCTCCGTGAACCACAAACCACTGCCTGCCTTTGTTGGATACGGCACATGTGAGCACAGGGAAGTCTGTTGCACTCAGTCGGTGGCTGGAATAAGAAACTTTGCGACCGTCTTTTTTAATAATTATATTAACTAAAATGTCATTGTCCAAAGGCATGTCTGCATATTTTTCAAGAGAGATGATACCGCCCTTGTACAGCTCAACATAAGTGTCAAGAGATAAAAGCACAGTCAATATGTCAGAAAATCCAAATCTTGAATAGATGCTTCCGCCTATAGTGGCAAGATTTCTCATTTGAACTCCCACAATATTTTCAATTGCCTTATTCAGCAGTGTGCCGAAATAATTTTTAATTCCTTCATGCAGTTCTATGTCCCTTAGGGTGCACATGCAGCCTATCTTGAAGGATTGTTCATCTTCCGTAATTGTATTCAAATTAAGAGCTGAAATGTCAATGGCAGTGCCTATCCTTTTTCTTCCCATTTTAAGCCACAGCATTCCGCCGATTATTACATTTCGCCTGTTTTGATTTAACTCATATGCCTGCTCTAAATTTTCAGCCAAAATATACTTATCAATTGTAAACATTATATACCTCTTTCAAAATCTATGTTATATGATGTACGTTTATTTTTGACGCCATTATTATAAGTATATTCTACATTAACCGACAATAACAATCAAGTCTTAATTTTAAGAAATGTTCGTGAATATGCGAACGATAATGAAGGGTGATAGTGTTGAAATATAAAAATAAAACCGCTATGAGCGGTTTTAAAAACTGTAATTATTAATATTTGATGAATTTTGAACCCGGTACGCCGCAGATGCTGCATTTGTCCGGAACTGCTTTTTCGATATTTCCGCATACAGGGCATAAGTAGTAGAATACTTCTTCTGTATCATCAAGGCTTTCCAATGCTTCCTTGTATAATCTTGCGTGTACTTTTTCAGCTTCCATAGCGAAAGTAAATGTATTGAGGGCTGCTTTGTTTCCTTCTTCTTCTGCTAATTTTACGAAGTCAGGATACATGCTTTCAAATTCATATGTTTCTCCTGCTACGGCATCCTTCAGATTTTCCTCAGTTGATTTGATTTTACCTGCAACTTCAAAGTGCTTTAATGCATGAAGCGTTTCAGCATCAGATGCTGCCCTGAAAAGCTTAGCTGCGTTTGTTTTTCCTTCTTTTTCTGCTTTTCTTGCATAGGCTGTGTATTTTCTGTTTGCCTGAGATTCTCCTGCAAAAGCATCCATTAAGTTTTGAAGTGTTTTTTCTGACATTTCTGACATTTTAAGTCCTCCATAATATAAATATATTTTATTTTTCTTTATTGCTCATTTGACATTGAGGGCATATACCCTTGAAATATACATTTTTGTCGTTTATTTCAAAGTCATTCAGATCGGTTGCTTCAATTGAATTGATATCAACCTTGAAGTCATATATTTTTCCGCATGACTTACATTTGAAATGACCGTGGTCGTCAGTGCTTACATCATAACGGATTTCATTGTCCTCTATGTTTATTGTTCTGACAAGCCCTGCTTCTGCTAATGAGTTTAAAGTATTATACACAGTTGTTTTCGACAGCGTTGGAACTTCACGGTGAAGTCCATTGTAAATCTGGTCCGCTGTAGGATGAGTGTAATTTTGTGTAAGGTATTCTAAAACCTTAAGTCTTTGGTGGGAGAGACGTATATTCCTATTTTTTAATTCAGCTACTAAATCTTCAAAAACTACTTTCATAATCCCTCCTGCTACTTAATAATTTATAATAATTATCAACTTGTAATGATTACAATATAATAATACATACAATTTCGCTGGGTGTCAATATATAATTTAAAAAAAAATTTAATCTTTTCAAAATCAAAGATTTTATGTTGAAATACCAACAGATATATTTTGTGGAAAGTTGTCTGTAATAATAATGTAATGTATAATGTTCAAAAAAAATGGAACTAAAAAATAATATTGCCCGTCTAATTAATCAGCCGCAAAAACTGAGGAGGTAATGACATAAGCAAAAATGCGGCTGTTAGTGAACGTTAATTAACTTATAATTAACTTAAAAAATTTAAATATATTGGAGAAGAAAATGAAAATGAGAACAAAAGCAAAAAGGATATTACTATTATTATTAGCGGCTGCACTTATGGTTTCAGCTGTAGGATGTAAGAAGGAAGAGGTTATAAATAAGCCGGAAGCAAAATTAGAGGGAGATTTGACCTCGGTCATAGAAAAAATTTATGAAAATACGGGCTTTGATTTGATGACAGCGAATAACTCTATTGATTTGAAGGACAGTGATTCGGTTCAATATAATATGGGACTGGAAGATGCCTCTAAGATTAAAGAGGCAGTTGTATCTGAGGCTGTGATAGGCTCACAGGCTTATTCAATGGTACTTGCACGCGTTAATGATGCTGCGGATGCCAAGGCTGTTGCCGATGCTATGTTAAAAGGCATCAACCAGAGAAAATGGATTTGTGTAATGGCAGATGACCTTAAGGTTGCAGTTTATGGCGATGCGGTGCTCTTGGTTATGATAGCTTCAACAATGGAAGAAGTTGCAACCTCTCAAAAGCTTGTAGATGCTTTTGAAGAAATATGTGGCGGTAAGTTAGACGTTGTATTATCAAAATAAAATTTTGAAGCGCTGAAACAATTGAAAGTTACTACGAGGTGAGCGCATGGTTTTTTCAAGCATAACATTTTTATATTATTTTATGCCTGTGGTTACAGGCATATATTTTTTAAGTCCAAAAAGGTTTAAAAACAGTGTGCTGCTGTTTGCTTCCCTTGTTTTTTACGGATGGGGAGAACCTAAATATATAATATTCATGGGAATATCAATATTGGTAAACTATATTTTAGGATTAATCATAGAGCGAAATTCCAATAATCCATGGAGCAGGCGGTGGCTTGTTGTCTCTGTAGTATTTTCGTTGGGAATGCTTGGGTATTTCAAGTACGCAGATTTCTTCATTGAAAATATAAACTATGCAACGGGCTCGTCTATTCCTTTGCTGAAGGTAGTTTTACCTATTGGTATAAGCTTTTATACATTTCAGATACTCAGCTATACCATTGATGTTTATCGCGGAGAAACACGGGCTCAGAGAAGTCTGGTTTCTTTGGCGACCTATGTTGCGTTCTTTCCTCAGCTAATAGCAGGGCCTATTGTAAGGTATGTTGACATAGCCAGGGCCCTTGAATCAAGGCAGCACAGCATGGAAAACGCACGTATAGGCTTGCGGAGGTTTTTATTCGGTATTTCAAAGAAGGTTCTTATTGCAAATACATTGGGAGAATTGTGTGCAATTTTTGCGGCAGCCCAGGAGNNTAAGACAGTATTGTTTTACTGGATTTATGCCATAGCCTTTACGTTGCAGATATATTTTGACTTTTCAGGATACAGTGATATGGCAATCGGATTGGGAAGGATATTTGGCTTTGAATTTCTTGAGAACTTCAACTATCCGTTTATTTCTAAAAGTATAACGGAATTCTGGAGAAGGTGGCATATGTCCTTGGGGTCATGGTTCAGGGACTATTTATATATACCCTTAGGAGGAAATAGAACAAGTAAGCTCAGATGGCTCTTTAATATTTTTGCCGTATGGTTTTTGACAGGATTGTGGCATGGTGCCGCATGGAATTTTGTTATCTGGGGAATTATGTTTGCCTTGCTGTTGATGGCTGAAAAGCTTTGGCTTGGTGATTACCTCAGAAAGCTACCCGGTATGATTTCTAACATGTATGTGATGGTGGTTGTAGTAATAAGCTTTGTTATATTTGATGCTCCAGATTTAGGTGTGGCAGCAGAGCGGATTTCTTCCATGTTTGGAATGAACCACTTGTCCTTTGCAGGTGTACAATCCGTATATTATTTGCGAAGCTATGCGATGATGTTCGTAATTGCTATGATTGCAAGCACAGATTTACCGAAGAGAATTGCAGAAAGAATCAGAAAAACACCATATGGAGAAACAGCCATGAATGTGGCGGAGCCGATAGTGTGTGTGATTTTGCTTTTGTTGACGACGGCGTATCTTGTGGATGCTTCGTTTAATCCGTTTCTGTATTTCAGGTTTTAGGAGGGAGTATCAGAAATAAAATATTGAACAGGACCGTGGTTGGACTTATAGGAGCAGTGTGGTGCATTATTGTGCTTTTCGTATGGCTTACACCATCCACGGAAATATCATTAAGTGAACGTNNAGAGCAATATGCCAAGGATCAGTTTCCGTACCGTTTCTCTTTTCGTACTGCCAAAGCATATACAAGATTTTATGTATTCGGGCAAAAGGACAACAACAATGTATACATGGAGGACGGATATGCTGTAAAACTAGAATATCCCATGAATGAGGACTCCATCCGCAATGCGGCGGATAAGTTCAAATATCTATATGAAAAATATATGAAAGACAAGAATGTGAAAGCATATCTCACTATTGTCCCGGATAAAGGGTATTTTCTTTCGGATAAAAATGGATACCCATCAATGAACTATAAAAAGTTCTTTGAGATAATGGAGGAAAATACTGATTTTGCAAAGCATATCAGAATAGAGGATATTCTTGAAATTGGTGATTATTACAAAACAGATATTCACTGGGACCAGAAGAAGATTCTGAAAGTATCGGATAAAATAAAAGGGGCAATGGGAATAGAACACAAGAACACAGATTATAAAGTCATAGAAGCAAGACTGCCTTTTTATGGTGTGTACTATGGGCATTCTGCACTTCCCATGAAGCCCGACAGACTTAGATATCTTACAAATGATATTATAGACGTCTGCAAGGTGTATAACATTGAAACGAGAAAAAGCTCATCGGTGTATGATACGGAGAAGCTGTCGGGAAATGATCCTTATGATGTATACTTGTCAGG
>DOON01000264.1:0-2192 GCA_003514865.1 Clostridiales bacterium | reverse complement strand
TTTCCTATGTTGCGGACAAATATTTGTCCGCACTTTTAAATTAAAACAGTATAAAACAGGGCGGTAAAAAAGTATCTTGTTTTAAAAAAGCATTTGCGGGTATATTAACACGTGATAAAGCAAAAACGAGGTAATTATGAAATATCAATTTGTGTGCTACAATAAATGAACAACCTGCAGGAAGGCCAAGTCTTGGCTTGACGAGCAGGGAATTGAATATGAAGAAAGACCTATAAAGGAAGAGAATCCCACGAAGACTGAGTTGGCGGAGTGGATTCCCAAAAGCGGAAAGACGATAAAAAGCTTTTTCAATACGAGTGGCAAGCTGTACAAGGAACTTAATCTCAAGGAAAGACTGACGGAAATGTCTATTGATGAGCAGCTTGAAATTCTGGCATCTGACGGAATGATGGTTAAAAGACCTATACTTGCGGGCGAAAATATTGTATTGGTCGGCTTTAATGAAGGGGAATGGAAGAATATAGCTTCAAAAAAATAAAACCCGCATGGGGTTTTATTTTTTTGAAGCTTAGTGCATTGAATTGTAATCTGAGCTTTTGCCGGAAGACATTTGGTTATTTCTGCTGTTTATAATGTTTTTGACAACTGGAGTCATTGCTGCTGCAGCTGCAGTCAGACCAATGCCGAACATGAGCTTGCCGGGTGTATTCATTTTTTTCATATTCTCACCTCAGCAATATTTTCTGCAGAAACTTTTTTTATATACTTTTTTTAAGCTTCCATTTTTATTTACAATTTAATATAATTTTACTCGTATAAAATTAAATTTAAAATTATTAAACTATAACAGGTTCAAGTTTTTAGATAAGATAAAATTGCCAGAAATGGATGGACACTTAATTAGTTTGTGATATAATAATGTAAAATAAAGCTAGACAATGCGGATTTTCGGGATTCCTCGATATTCGTACAAATAAAGGAGTGGTATAATGCATTGCGTTCAAAAAATAAGCGATAATATTTATTGGGTAGGTGGCAACGACAGAAGACTGGAGCGTTTTGAAAATATGTTTCCTATTTCTGATGGAGTTTGCTATAATTCGTTTTTAATTTTAGATGAAAAAACAGCGTTGATGGACACTGTTGATATTTCCATAGGGAGGCTGTTTATTGAAAATATAACCCATGTGCTGAACGGAAGAAAACTGGATTATCTAATAATCAACCATATGGAGCCTGATCACTGCGCTAATATCGAAGAACTTTTAAAGCGATATCCTGATATTAAAATAGTGGGAAATAAAAAAACATTCCAGTTTATCGGCCAGTTTTATGATTTCGAGTATTGCAACAACACATTGGAGGTAAAGGACGGAGATACCCTGAGTCTTGGCAGTCACAATTTGAGGTTCATGACAATGCCTATGGTTCACTGGCCTGAAGTTATGTTTACCTATGAGGAGACAGATAAAGTACTGTTCGCGGCAGACGCCTTCGGCACTTTTGGTGCTCTGGCAGGAAATTTGTTCAGTGATGACACGGATTTTGAAAACCATTATTTGAATGAAGCAAGACGATACTTCGCAAATATTATCGGTAAGTACGGACCTCAGGTACAGACAGCATTAAAAAAGGTGAGTCAATATGAAATAAAGACAATCTGCTCTCTTCACGGTCCCGTATGGAGAGAGAATTTATCATACATAATTGACAAATATGATAAATGGAGCAGGTATGAGCCGGAGAAGAAAGGTGTTGTACTGGTATATGCATCCATGTACGGAAACATGGAAAATACAATGAATGTAATAGCGGGAAAGCTTGCGCAAAAGGGAATCAAGGACATGCGAATGTACGATGTTTCCAAAACTCACCCCTCATATATAGTTGCTGATATCTGGAAGTACAGCCACGTTATATTTGGGTCTGTAACATATAACCTTGGTCTTTATTACGGAATGGAATCATTGCTCCATGAGCTTAAGGCGCTGAATCTCCAGAACAGGAAGGTAGGGCTTGTTGGAAGCGGAACATGGTCTCCCTGTGCGGTGAAATCCATGCAGGAAAAAATTTGTTCCATGAAGAACGTTGAAATAATAGGGATGCCTTTTGAAATAACATCATCAATGAAGCAGAACCAGGAAGATGAGCTGAATAAATTTATAGAGGAATTTTACAGCACAATATAAGTAAGATTTGATAAAAAATAAATGACAAGGCGGAGAAAATAT
>DOON01000113.1 GCA_003514865.1 Clostridiales bacterium | reverse complement strand
GAGCTATGAAGGGCTGCGTTGATGCTGTGGAAATACATATGGCTCATGGCTACTTAGTAAATACCTTTATTTCCCCAAGAACTAACAAACGTGTGGATGAGTTTGGAGGAAGTTTTGAAAACAGAATGAGATTCCCACGTTTAATAGTAGAAGAAGTTAAAAGAAGAGTAGGAGGCAAGGTAGCAATTCTTGCAAGAATAAATGCTTCAGATGATGTATTAGGCGGAAATGATATACATGATTCTGCAGCAGTAGCGGCATATTTAGAACAATGTGGCGTTGAATGTCTTCACGTATCACGTGCAGTTCATATAAAAGATGAATATATGTGGGCACCTACAACAATTCATGCAGGGTTTTCAGCAGAACTAGTTACAGAAATTAAAAAGGCGGTTTCTATACCGGTTATAACTGTTGGCCGTTATACAGAGCCTCAGTTTGCTGATTTATTAGTAAAACAAGGCCGCACAGACTTAGTAGCATTTGGAAGACAATCTCTTTCTGATCCACATATGCCTAAAAAGGTTATGGAAGATAAATTGGAAGATATGATACCATGTATTGCATGTCTTCAAGGATGTGTTGCTAACATGTTTAAAGGTGAACCAATTCGTTGTCTTACAAATCCAATTTTAGGACACGAATCACAAGAAATTTTAAAGGCTGAAAAACCAAAGAAAGTTATGGTTATCGGCGGCGGCGTAGGCGGTATGTGTTCAGCATTTATGTGTGCCGAAAGGGGACATGAAGTTTCACTATACGAAAAAAGCGGTAAATTGGGCGGTAATATGAGAATGGCTGCGTATCCTCCAGGTAAGGGTGATATATCTAATATGATAAGAAGTTATATTGTTAAATGTGAAAAAGCAGGCGTTAAAATCACTATGAATCAAGAAGTTGATCTTGATATTATTAAAAAAGAAAATCCTGATGCAGTAATAGTAGCAACAGGTTCAAAAACTCTTATTTTACCTATTGAAGGAATCGAAGATCCATCAATAATTCATGGTATTGATATTCTTGAAGGAACTAAGGTTGCAGGTAAAAAAGTCTTAGTTGTAGGGGGCGGTATGGTTGGATGTGAAACAGCAGCTTTCTTAGGAGAGCGTGGACACAATGTTACCGTTATCGAATTTAGAGATACTGTAGGAGCTGACGTAATTGCCGAACATCGCAAGTATTTAATGAAAGATTTTGAAGAATTTAAAATAGGTGAAATTACAAGTGCTAAGGTATGTAAGTTTTTTGAGGATGGAGTTGAATATGAATCTTTGGATGGCGCTAAACACGAAGTAAGAGGATTTGATTCAGTTGTATTATCAATGGGATTCAGAAGTTACAATCCTTTTGCAGAACAATTAGAAGACTTAGGAAAAGAAGTATATGTCCTAGGTGATGCAATAAGAGCAAGAAGAGCTATAGATGCAACTAGAGAAGCATACGAAGCAGCAATTCAAATATAAAAAATAATTATAAATAAGCAAGAATAATAAGGAGAAGAGTAATGGAAAAAAGAATTTCAGGTCGAACTAAGTTATTAGCGTTATTTGGAACACCGGTAGGACATTCAGGATCACCTGCTATGTATAATTTCAGTTTTCAATATGATGATATAGATTGTGCTTATATGGCATTTGATGTTAATGTAGAGCAAATGCCAAAAGTAATTGAATCAATTAAACTTTATAATATTAAGGGCGGCAATTTTACAATGCCTTGCAAAAATATTGCAGCTGAGTTGGTAGATAAATTATCTCCTGCTGCAGAAATAGTGGGAGCATGTAATACATTTGTAAATGATAATGGAGTTATTACAGGATATATAACAGATGGTATAGGATTTACAGAGAACCTTAGACAAAACGGTTTTGAAATAAAAGGTAAGAAGGTTGTAGTCCTTGGAGCCGGCGGAGCCGCTACTGCCATACATGTTCAGTTAGCTCTAGAGGGTGCTAGTGAAGTAACTATATTTAATGTTAAAGATAGTTTCTTTGAAAGAGCAGAAAAAACAAAAGCTAAATTAGCAGAAAAGTGTCCAAAAGTTGTAGTTAATGTAGAAGATCTCAATGATAAAGAAAAGCTTAAAGATTATATTAATAATTGTGATATAGTTATAAATGCAACAACTGTAGGCATGAAGCCACATGATGACATGTCATTAATTGATAAATCTTTATTCCGTAAAAATCTTGTTGTTGCTGATACAGTGTATAATCCAGAAAAAACTAAAATGATTTTAGAAGCAGAAGAAGCAGGCTGCAAGACTATAGGCGGTAAAGGAATGTTGTTACAGCAGGGAGCTGCAAATTACGAGTTATTTACAGGTCATAAGATGCCTGTAAATGAATACGTGAAGTTCCAACAAGAAAACGGAAAATAGTTTATTAATAATCAGACAAAGTTTATGGAGGAAATATTATGAAGGATAGGAAGTATATCTTATCGTTAGTAACTATATACATGTGTTATTTTACACATGGTATACAAGCAATTATTTTGTCACAGAATAAAGTTAACTTTTTTACTCAATGGGGATACACTGATCCAGTTGCAGGTGCACAGGCTGTGTCCCTTGCCATAACAGCAACAGGCTTTGGTAAATTTTTAACTGTATGGATAGGCGGAGCAGTATCTGATAAAATAGGACGTAAGAAAATGGCAGTAGCAGGTGGTATTTTGTATGTCATTTGCTTTGCAGGGCTATTGTTTTCAACAAGCTTTACAGTTGCATGTATATGCGCATTTTTAGCAGGCGTTGCAACTTCAGGATTCTGGGATGCAGCTTTATATCCTGCAGCTCAAGAAGCAGCTCCAAAGTTTGCAGGTTCAGCATTAATTGGTATTAAAGCATTTGTATCTATTTCTGGTATATTTTATCCATTTATAGTAGTATATTTTGCAAGTACTGGAAACTGGCACATAAATATTTGGATTCCATTGATTTTATCAATTGTATGTACAGTATTTGCCATGATTTCACCATTTGTGTATGATGATCAAATGAGGACGGTAGTTAAAACAGCTGATGGTGAAACAATTAATGCAGCTCAAGCTGAAATTGATGAAAATAAATCAAGAATGCATGAAGAACCAAATGCTATAGTAAATTTCATCACAATGTTTTATGGTTTCATATGTATGTTTATTATGTACGGTGCTCAACAGTATACAAAAGCATTTGGAATTAGCAACTGCGGATTAACTGAGGTTCAAGCAGCAGGTATGACTTCCATATATACAGCCGGCTCTATTATAGCAGTTCTTTTCTGGGCTATAATGATGGGTAAGCTAAAATGGAATCCATTGAAAGTTGTATTGATAGATTCAGTATTTACAGCAGTAGCATTGGCAATAGTATTGCTTGTTAAAAATGTAGTCGTTATATATATAGCCATAGCATTACTAGGATTCTTTGCAGCAGGTGGTGCCTTACAGACAGGCCTAAGAGTTCGTCAAGAACTTTGTCCCGGACCAAAAGGTAAGAATACAGGTATTTACTATACTTGGATGGGACTTGCAAGCTGTTTCTTGCCCTATATAGTATCTTCAATGACAAGAACAGTAGGAGAACAATCAGCAATATATACAATGATGACATTATTATTAATTGCTTCTATAGTAGCTACAGTGATGATGGGATATTTATCTGCTCAATATAAAAAGATTTTTGGCACAAGTCCACTGGTAAAACAGGGAGTATAGAATTGAAGAAGACTCTACCTTAGAAAGAGGTAGAGTTATATCATAAAATTAATTGTTAGTTAATAAATAAACAACAAATGTAAATGAGGTTAGATATGGATATATTAAATGTAAAAAGGATAAATACCAAAAGGACAGCCAACAATGAGTTGCCCTATATTCCTTTGGGAATTTTTGAATTAAGAATTCCCGGGGTGCATTTTAAAATAGAAATGGTTGAGTTTTTACAAGGTTTAATTCTTGGGGCTACTGCCTTAAGTTCAATTCCATTTATGACAGAATATCTGGGAATACCCTATGAGTTAGCATGGAGTTGCGTTATTATAGAAGTAGCATTATATATGCTGCATGGTTGTCTTGGTGATCCTGTGGTTCCCGGATGGATTACACCATCACTTCCATTTACATTGGCTTTTCTAAGTACTTTTCCAATGGGTCCTGAGAGAATACAAGCAATGATTGCAGTTCAACTTCTTGTGGCATTTGTATTTATATTTATGGGAATAACAAAACTCGCTGACAAATTTGTAGGTATTGTTCCTGATTCAATAAAAGGTGGTATTTTATTAGCTGCTCCCATAACTGTTATTCAAGGACAATTAGCTGAAAACAGTCAATTAATGACAGCTCCAATTGCAACCTTAGTGGGAACTTTATTATTAGCGTTTTTAAGTTTTTCGCCATTTTGCTTAAAGAATAGGGATAAATATAAAACATTAGACACCATGGTGAAGTATGGTAACTTATTTCCATATCTTTTAGCAATGTTATTTGGTGTACTATTGCAGGAATTAACAAAACCCGTATTAGAGTTAGGAACAATTATTAAGGTTCCGGATTTTAGTAATATGTTCAATACAGTAAGTATATTTGCAGTAGGATTTCCTCCTGTATCAATGTTTATGAAAGCTTTGCCTTTGACTCTTATATGCTATGTACTAGCTTTTGGTGACTTTGTAACATCTGAAACACTTATTAAGGAAGCTCAGACTAGCAGAAAAGATGAACATATTGATTTTAATTCAAGTCGGTCTAATTTAATAAGCGGTATACGTAATCTTATACTTGGAATTATTGCACCTTTTCCTCCACTGGCAGGACCTCTTTGGGTTGGAATGACAGTTTCAGTATCCATGCGTTACAAGGAAGGAAAAAAAGCAATGAAGTCCTTAATAGGAGGAATGAGTACCTTCCGTATTGCCACATTTTTAAGTGTAATACTTATACCTATAGTGTCATTTATGAAACCTATTATGGGAGTAGGATCTGCAATTACATTGCTGTTTCAAGCTTTTGTATGTGCAAGAATTGGTATGGAATACTGCAAGACTGATACAGATAAAAGTATTGCCGGTATAATGGCAGCTGTACTAGCTTTTAAAGGCTCAGCTTGGGCTTTATTGGTGGGTATTGCATTAAATATTATATTGTCAAATAGAGAGTGTAAAAAACAAACCCCTTAATAAACGATGTAAAAAGTTTAAGCAGTCAATATATTTATGACTGCTTTTTTAAATACAAAATGCTATTTAGAATACAATACTAATGCTATCATTTCTACATCTTCATTAGAATTGTTAACTAATTCGTGGCTTTCTCCATCTTTTGTTNNTACCGGCATATACTTTTTTTTCTTCTCCATTTTCATAGTATGTAGCCTCACCTTTTAAGATGTAATAAGCTTCAAAATCACCTTCATGAGTATGTCTTCCTATAGAACTGCCAGGTTTAATTACATATCTAGAAAAGAGTCTACCTTTGCCACAAAATTCTTCTTGCTTTAATAATTCTGTTGAAGTAATCTCTCCAATACCACCTAGTACATTGTTTTTAGGTGCTACATTTTGATCTTCTTTTCTTCTAATCATTATGTCCTCCTGTTTGTTTTATGTTTATCTATTATATAATTAATATCAAATTTAGTAAATGATATTCATATATATAATAGCAAGCACCATAATATTGAAATTGCTGGGTTTAAGGAATTGATAGAAAAAATCTATTAATTTCAACAGCATTTTCAATTTGTTTATTTTATAACAATTTAATATAATTACAACTATAAATATAGNNTGAAATATATAAATATTTTTTCACCAATTGAAATAAGAGGTATGAAACTTAGAAATAGAGTTGTTATGCCTCCTATAGGAAGTAACTTTGCTTCTGTTAGTGGTGAAGTTACAGAAGAAATGATGAAATATTACGAACTTAGAGCAAAAGGTGGCACTGCTCTAATAATTGTAGAAAATGCGTGTATTGATTATCCAATGGGTACTAATGGAACAAAACAACTTAGAATTGATAATGTTCAATATGTTCCAGGTTTATATGAATTAGTAGAAAGAATTCATGATCATGGCTGTAAGGCTTGTATTCAATTAAATCATGCAGGGGCATCTGCTTATGGTTTAAGATTAGAAGGCCAACAACCAGTGTCAGCTTCAAATATTCCTTCTAAGACTGGTGGAACAACTCCTAGACCACTGACAAAAAAAGAAATAGTTGAGATTGCTAAAAAATATGCTGAAGCTGCTGCTAGAGCTCAATTGGCAGGTTTTGATTGTGTAGAGATTCACGGAGGTCACTCTTATCTTCTCAACCAATTCTTGTCCCCTTTATTTAATGATAGGACAGACGAATTTGGTGGTAGTCCTGAAAATAGAGCAAGATTTGCAGCCATGATTATTGACTTAGTAAGAGAAAGTGTAGGTCCTAGATTTCCAATTTCATTAAGGATTAGCGCAGATGACATGCTAGAAGGCGGAAATACTCTGGAAGATTCTATAGGAATAATGAAATATTTAGAAGAAAAAGTAGATGTATTAAATGTTTCAATAGCTCAAAATGATAACTTGTATTTACAACATGACAAAATGAGCTTGCCAGAGGGCTGGAGAACTTATATGGCGAGAGCGTTTAAAGATAAGTTTGACAAACCGGTAATGACTTCAGGAAACATTCGTACACCTGAAATTGCTGAAGAGATTCTAGCAAGAGGAGATGCCGATTTACTTATTATGGGTAGAGGCCTTATTGCAGAACCATATTGGGTAAATAAAGTAGCTAATGGACAAGAACATCTCATTAGAAGATGTATTTCTTGTAACATAGGATGTGCAGATCATAGGTTGGCAAAATCACAATCGATCCGTTGTACAGTAAATCCAGACTTACCCTTTGAAGATGCATATAAAGAAAGACAAATTAAAAAACCAACAAAAGTAGTAGTTATAGGTGGAGGAACAGCAGGATTAGAAGCTGCATGTAGTGCTGCAGAAGTAGGGTGTAACGTAACTTTGTTTGAAGAAAAAGATAGAATAGGTGGACTAGCTTGGATGATTGGAACGATTCCAGCTAAAGAAAAGGTTCATTATTTTACAAAATATTTAGAAAATAGGGTGAAAGAGCTTAAAAACCTAAATGTAAGATTAAACACAAGAGCAACAAAAGAAGAACTTGACAAACTAAATCCGGATTTGATAATAAATGCAACAGGTTCAAAACCATTACTTCCACCTATAGAAGGATTACATGACCATGTAGATAAAGAAGGCTCTAAGGTGAAGTCAACATTTGGATTTATAAACAATATTACTTCATTTGGTGAGGACTTAAAGTATAAAAAGGTAGCTGTTGTTGGTGGAGGAGCAGTAGGTCTTGACGTTGTTGAATTCTTTGCTCATAGAGGAGCGGAGGTTTCATGTATTGAAATGTTACCGGTAATTGGTAAAGATTTAGATACTAATTCAAAACTAGATATGTACAATATGATGAAAGTACACGATGTAGATCAAAGACCAAGCACTAAATTAAAAAAGGTAAATGCAGATTCCTTTACTGTAGAAAATCCTGATGGTCTAATAGAAAACATAACTTTTGATTATGGATTTGTATGTTTAGGAATGCGTTCAGAACTTTCTCAATTACCACNNAAATGTTGGTGATAGTGAAAGAGTAAGACGAGTAATAGACGGAGTTAGAGAAGGTAGAAATGTTGTAAAAAAATTAGAAGTAATGGGCGTATTTAAATAACATTCAAATTATAAGAATTCTCTCTCAAAACATTATTATAAAGCGGCTGTTTCAATAATAATTTTTGAGATGGTCCTACAATTTTAGGAGAATAAAAGTAGTCTCAATTTTTTAATAGGGGGCACAAAACATATTGGCACAAACTAAGTTGCAGAAATTATAGAATATACAAAAAGTCAATTAAAAACAGGATAATATTTTATCGGTTAACAAAGAAATGTTATTAACAGTATTTAACATACAAGCAATCCGATGAATATATGAATCCTCCTGCTTATAAGATATTGGAATTAATGAAAGGATTTAAAAGCACAAGTGGATATTATGATGTGTTTATTCCTGCAATAAATCAGTTAAGCAAAGAAGATGATTTCTTTTCAATACAGAAGTCATCTTTTTATATTGATTAAACGTTAAAAGAAATAGTTATAAGTTTAAAACCATCTAACACTGTGCCCTTTTTACTAACGGTTAAATTTATTGTAGTATAAAGTTATAGTATTTTTCGCAGTTAAATAAAGACGTTATTACCATCGGCTTAAATATAACGCCTTTAATTGAGTGCATTATTATTTTGGAACTTTGTGTCTATAAGTTTTAATATCAATTGTGGATATAAACTGGTACAGTCCGCCTTCATCTATGCTATCTATATTTATGGGTAGCTTCTAGATTTGCCTGAATTAAAAACTTTGTTAATTAGTCGGTTAAGCCGACTTTTTTTATGCAGTAATTTAATATTCTTTTGCGTTATAATTATTATAAGTTGTATTAAGTTAAAAAAGCTATTTATTTATGCATTAATTTGTGATATGATGAATTAAAATAACATTGAAAGTTATTTTTAACCGAAAATTAATGCAAAATTATGCTTCGTTTAAGTAAGTGGGTGTATATTGTCTGTAGTTGCTAATATATTCGGCATGAAGGTTAAATTTGTTGATATTATGCACAGTAGAAGAGGGAGTATATATGGCTGACATTTTAATTTTGACCGCATCATTCGGAATGGGGCACAACAGTGTTTCCAATGCCTTGAAAGANNTTGATAATGTTTTTTGCAACTTATATTATAAAAAGTTTTATGACTATATGGAAACAGAGAAGCCGAAGCTTATTATAAGCACATTTCCTCTGTGCTCGTGTATAGTATCAAGAGTAAAGGAAGAATACGATGTTGATGTCAATCTGATTACTGTAATAACAGACGTGGTGGACAGCTGGGAATGGATATATGAAAAAACTAATTTGTACCTTGTTCCTACAAATGAAATAAAGAGCAGACTGATTGATAAAGGAATTAACAAAGACATTATAATTGTAACCGGCATACCGGTTAAGAAGGAATTTCTGAGCAAGGACATTGGCATGTCCTATAAGGAGAAAAACACGATTTTAATTGTGCTTAGCGGCATTGATAATATCTCAGCAGATTTGCTGCAAAAGCTTGACAGCAATACTAATTTTAAAATAAAAATAGTAGCAGGCAGAAATAAAAAATTATATAAAAAGCTGTCTGAATATGAATATTCAAATTGAGAGATTTACGGTTATGTAAATAACATAAATCAAATGATGGATGAATCTGTTTTCATTGTGACAAAGCCGGGAGGTGTGACCATATTTGAAGCAATAAATAAGGAACTGCCTTTAATAGTATTAAATTCAAACATAGGCCAGGAAAAAGGGAATATCGAATTTATCAAACATACGAGGACAGGTATAGTTCTTGATGATATGAGCAATTTACCGTACATACTGGATTATTATGCCAATAATCCGGGGGTAATTAATCATTATTGCAAAAATATAAGAAGGATTAAAAGAACCCTTAATTACAACAGGTTCATAGGTTCAATTCTCGATGAGGTGGTTCATGTATGAGTTTTAAAAGGTTAAAAAAGTCGTTTGGATTGATATTTGTTATTTTGTCAGCTATAGTAATGCTGTTTTTATTGTTTAGAAACGACGACCTGCCTAATTTGTTTAAGGCAGTAAAAAATATAAATTCCAACTATATTGCGATTGCGTTGGCTTATATATTTATATTCTGGATTCTTGAAGCCTTGATGATTTATTCGTTGATTGTCAAGTTCACGGACCATGAAAAAAACCTGCGAACATTCTGGCTGGCAGTCAAGGTTACGATGATAGGGCAATATTACAGCAATATAACGCCCCTGGCTACAGGTGGGCAGCCTGTTCAACTGTATGTTTTAAAGGATGATAATATTTCCTTGAGCAACGGAACCGCCATTCTCATAAGTAAATTCTTGCTTTTTCAGATTGGTGTGACTGTTTATTCGCTTCTTATGGCTATTTACAAAATAAAGCTGTTGGCTAATTATCACAATGGTGCTTCAATTTTTATAGTTGCGGGACTTACATTAAATATGTGAATGCTCAGTGCGATTATTTTAATAGCATTTAATCAGCAAATACTGCTTAAATTATGTGAAGGTATATTTAAACTGCTGCATAAAATTCATATTTTGAAGGATATATCAAAAATAATGGAAAAAACCGAAAAATTTATTTCGGAATATAAGGAAAGCATCGGCAAATTAAAAGAAGATTACTGGTTTACAATAAAAATGTATGTCATAACTTTCATACAGCTTACGGTATTTTTCAGTACTACATTTTTTGTTTATAAATCTCTTAATCTAAATAAATCAACAATAACAGATATAATATGCCTTCAGGCGTTTCTGTATATGGCGGTATCATTTATACCCACTCCGGGAACGGCCGGTGCCAGTGAGGTTGGATTTATGCTTCTGTTGGGACATTTGTTTCCGACAAATATCATTTCGACGGCGTTGCTTTTATGGAGAGGAATAAGCTATTATTTCAGCCTGATATTCAGTGGTGCATTTTCTTTTGCAGTAACTACATTGGGAAAGAAAAAGATAATCGTATAAGCGGCTTTGCCGCTATAATGTCCTAATTTCTAATGAACAAATTAGTTTGTTCGTAATATTATAGTAATATAACATTAGAAAGGATATTAAAATGAGCAGATTGGACCCTGAAAAGCTTCATGTAGAATATGTCGGTACAACTCCGACAGAACCGGTTATACCAAGGCGCCATACAATAATACGTTCAGGTGCAGCAGATAATCTATATCTGACAATAGGACTTGATTTCGCTTTTAACAAATTTACTCCGGCGCGTGAAGAAATACTGGGAGAGTGGATAGTCAACGGTGAAAGCTATGAATATAATGTTTTTTTGTTTATCAATGGCCGCTATAGTGAAGATGCTAAGGCGGAGAGGGAGGCAGCATTCAGAAATGAGCTTCCCGTTGCTTTAGAGGCAATAAGGTAA
>DOON01000268.1:2263-2639 GCA_003514865.1 Clostridiales bacterium | reverse complement strand
TTCATTAATTTTTTTATTTTTACTTTTGATTCTTATCATGAATTATTTTCAGTCCCTTAAACAATAGCTGCGGGTCATATACATCAATCATAGATGTACCCTCGTAAATAATTCTTCCCAGGCCGCCTGTAGCAACAACCTTCGTGTCATGCGCACCTGTTTCTTCTTTAATTTTTCTTATAATATATTCAACTTGACCGATGTAGCCATAAACAAGTCCTGCCTGAATGCTTGTTACGGTATTCCTTGCAAGAATCGAATCCGGCTTTTTTATTTCTACGCTGGGCAGTTGAGCTGTTTTCTGCCACAAAGCATCTGCCGAAATCTGAATTCCCGGAGATGTTATCCCGTACTTAAATTCACCTTTTTCACTCAC
>DOON01000268.1:0-2176 GCA_003514865.1 Clostridiales bacterium | reverse complement strand
TAGGCTTAATATGAATATGCCGTATTCATCAGAGGTCTTCTCACTTCTGGTAACCATCCTCCAGCTTCCGACAATATTATCTCCGTCATATACCCCTACAACTATATTTGTATTGCCTACATCCACGGCTAAAATCATATGATCCTCCTACCTGTTAAGTTTATCATGTACGTTTACAACTGCAGCGGTGCCGATTCCTGCCACCGAGCTTTCTATTAATGCACTTGTTGAAATTAGGAATATTACAAATGAAGCAAAGGTAGTTCCTATTCCAAACTCAGTGCTAATCTTAACTATTTCTTTGCTGTAAACAGCGTAAAGCATTAAAATGACCAAGCCTGTATTTGTCAGTGCCCCTGACACTCCTGCAATTAAAAGAGCTACTGTCTTAGTCTTAATCAAACTGTTAAATAATTTAAAAACATAATATGGAACTACTCCGACAAAAATCCGTGGTAAAATCGCAATTAACGGATTTAAAAAAAGATAGTCTAACGGTGATGCGGGAGCTAATAAAGCTCTGAGCAATGTTATGAAACCTGCCAGCGCTCCCATAACAGCTCCTGATTTCGGTCCTTGAATAACGCTTGTAACTATTGTCGGCAAAAATATCAAAAGAGCCATAGATGCAGAAGTTGTCGGAATTACCGTCATAGCAACAAAAACAATTGTAAGTGCCAGCATAACTCCCATAAAGGTGAGTTTGCCTGTTTTAGTATTTCTATTCATTTTATCCTCCTATTCTCGTTCTGCCAGGCAGATACAAGATAATCAAGATATTATATCATGTTTTTTTATAAATGCAAAATCTTTTTATTCCTTGCTCAATTCATCAATGGGTTTTGTGGTAACCTGGCTTCTGTCAAGCTCCAAAAGCATAATAGCCTTCTCTAGGTCTTTCTCCATATGCACCTCTATCTCGAGATATGGCTTAGAATACGTAGCCTCATCCCACGTATCTATTTCAAATGTAATATTATCGTATTTATATGATCGCCTGTGCTTATATCCAGGTCGTTTTTGTCTATATCCCATAAGCTCCAGAATCTTAGCCGTGCTTTCCCAGTCGGATATCTCCGTTTCTGTCTCTTCATTTACTCTCATGGTATCTCTGGTGAGACTTCGCTTAAATGTCAGGGTATTTTTTACTTCTCCGTTTAAAAGATTTTCGGTAATTCTTATTCTTAAATATCCGTTATGCGTTTTTTTAAGAAAGCTATCTTCTGTATCAAATCTGTAATTTGTCTGGTTCTCATCTTTAATGAGAGATGCTCCAAGCTTAATGAGCTTTCTTTCAATTTCTTCCTTATCAATATTAAGAACCTTGACTTCCCTTTCCTTCATAAACTCCTCCCAGATTGCATTTTTTGTATTATATCACAAATTTATGCATGTTACAAATATTATACTGAAATATGTTAACCACTTGAAAACAAGCAAATATCAAGTTTCTAAAATTAGCATACAAGATATAAATAAAATAAAAAGCAAATAGAACAAAATAAATTTTCAGCGTTTTTTGGTGGTGATGCTTCCTCAGCTCCGGCAACCCGAGGCTTGTTTTTCTTGTGAGCAGAAGGAAAATATTATTACAACCTGAAGTACGAGGTTGAATCTTGTAAGTGGTGCCTTTTTATGAAGTAACACAAAATAACAATTAGTATATAATGCTAATATACCTACCTCAAGGCATCAATGCTTAGGAGGGGTGAAAACTCTATAGCTTTTGCCACATTTCTATAAAAGAGGTGATATCTATGCGTTCCGAAAATAAACATGATAATGAATTAAGCTCAGGAGCAAGCTTCGGCTTCCGTCGTCGTTTTAGACGTAGGTTTTTATTCCGTAGTCTTTTTGGTCCAAGGATCTTTTAATCATACAAGCATATAATAAACCAAGCTATAAATTAACATTAGCGTCCCGGGATAAAATCCATTCCGGGTCGTATGTAGCACTTAATATAAAAAAATAGCCACTCGTGAATAACGCTGGCTGGATATGGATTATTTAAGGGCAGCCTATACTTTGTGTATGTCTGCCCTTAATTTGTTGTAAAAATTTTAATCTTATTCAATTTATTAATATCACAAATTTAATAAATTTACATAATAATTATAAAAAATAGTTAATACACTTAAATGTTGTGATATAATTAATTGTATTTTCGGAGGTGATA
>DOON01000100.1 GCA_003514865.1 Clostridiales bacterium | reverse complement strand
ATGTCCGGTACATCTGATGCCGTATAAAATCAGCGGATATACACTTCAGAAAAATATAGACGCTGCTGACGAATACCATGCAGCAGATTGTATAGAATGCGGCGGTTGCTCTTTCATTTGTCCTGCAAAGAGACCATTGAAAGAAACAATCAGCCTTGCAAAAAAAGAAATTTTAGCAAGACGCAAAAAGGTTAAATAGGAGGAAAAATAGATGGAAAATAAGTTGATTGCTTCATCGTCACCTCATATAAGAACGGATGAAACAACTCAAAAACTCATGCTTGATGTAATTATTGGTTTACTTCCGGCATTGGTAGCAAGTATATTTTATTTTGGTTCGAATTCAATTGTACTGATTGTAGCTGCTGTGGCCGCTGCCGTGGCAACAGAATTTGCATGTCAGAAATTTATGAACAGACCAATTACGGTTACAGATTTAAGCGCTGTGGTTACAGGTATGTTAATTGCATTTAATCTTCCTCCGTCAGCACCATGGTGGATTGCTGCGGCAGGTGCGATATTTGCAATAGCAATAGTAAAGCAAATATTCGGCGGGCTTGGATTCAACTTCTTGAACCCGGCTTTGGCGGCAAGAGCATTTTTGATGGCATCATGGTCATCTCATGTAACAGGTGGTTTTATAGATCCTGTAACAGATGCTATATCTTCAGCTACACCGTTAACAGTTATCAAAGCAGGGGGAACTCAGCTTCCTACTATGATGGACATGCTGCTTGGAAATATTCCCGGAGTTATAGGAGAAACATCTTCAATACTTATTATTTTAGGCGGATTATATTTAATATACAGAGGGACTATTAAATGGATTATTCCTGCATGCTATATCGGAACTGTGGCTGTTATTGCAATGGTTGTTGACGGCGGAAGCCTGATGCCATACCATTTGTTTGGCGGCGGATTGATGCTGGGAGCATTTTTTATGGCTACTGACTTTGCAACAAGCCCTGTTACGGACAAAGGCAAAATTATATATGCTGTAGGAGCTGGTGTTCTTACAATGCTCATAAGAAAAGTCGGAGGATATCCGGAAGGAGTATCTTATTCAATACTTCTTATGAATATCCTTACTCCAATGATTAATATGTATGTAAAGCCACAAGTATTTGGAGTAGCAGGAGGTAAAAAAAATGAAAAATAGTTATGTAAAANNTATATCCGCAGGTGTTTTAGCTTGGCTTAATGATGCAACAGGTGATATTATAGCTAAAAATGAGGCTATGGCAAGCATGAACCCTGAAATATTGGAAGCTGTAATGCCGGGATCGGTTATGTTTAACGAATATGAAGATACAGCATTAATTGATTCCATTAAAGCAGAGAATTCAAAATTTGTTAATTTGCTTACTGCTGTTGACAGCTCTGATAAAGAGCTGGGAAAGGTTATCAGGACATGGAGTACTGTTCCGGGCTACGGCGGAGACATGGAGCTATTTGTAGGTGTAGCACCTGACGGTAAAATTACCGGCTTAAGCGTTATAAGTCACAGCGAAACATCAGGTCTTGGAACGAGAACTTTGGAACCTGCGTTCTCTTCTCAGTTTGTTGGAAAAGATGCAAGTGCTGAACTTACTACATTTGATGCCATTTCAGGCGTTACTAAGTCTTCAAATTCATTTTTTAGCGCTGTTAACAATGCAATAAGCATTTATAGTAAATTTTTAAAATAGGAGGATGGAATGAACAAGTTTGAAATATTTAAAAATGGTATTACAAAAGAAAATCCTATTTTAGTTCAGCAGGTTGGTATGTGTGCAACACTTGCAATTACAACTTCACTTTTAAATGGAATTGGAATGGGAGTAGCTGTTATCGCAGTTTTGACAGGTTCAAATATTGTTATTTCAGCTTTGAGAAAATATATACCGGATGAAGTGCGTATTCCTGCATTCGTTATAATAATAGCTGCATTTACAACGATTATAGATTTATTGATGCACGCATATACATTTGCCCTTTATCAGGCACTCGGAGTATTTATTCCGCTTATAGTTGTTAACTGTATTATTCTTGCCAGAGCAGAAGCCTTTGCGTTTAAGAACGGAATACTTGATTCGACCATTGACGGTTTAGGTATGGGTGTAGGCTACTTGGTAGCAATGGTACTGTTAAGTTCAATCAGAGAAGTATTAGGTAATGGAACTATATTGGGACTCAGAATTCTTCCTGAGGCGTATGAGCCTATGATGATGGCCATTCAGCCACCCGGAGCATTTATCCTACTTGGTTTGTTAATTGGTGCTGTAAATTACCTATCAAGAAAAAAGAAAGCGTAGGAGGTAGGAAGAATGAATTTGTTTAGTTTATTTATTACATCGTTCATAGTAAATAACATTATATTTTCACAGTTTTTAGGAACGTGTCCATTCCTTGGAGTTTCTAAAAAGATAGATACTGCCGCAGGTATGGGTATTGCAGTAATATTCGTTATAACTTTGGCTTCAATTATAACTTTTATTGTTCAGAAGGCTATTTTAGACCCTATGCAGCTCGGATATCTGCAGACAATAGTGTTCATTTTGATAATTGCTGCTTTGGTTCAGTTTGTTGAAATGTTCTTAAAGAAATCAGCTCCTGGTCTGTATCAGGCATTAGGTATATTTTTACCTTTGATAACTACTAACTGTGCTGTTCTTGGAGTTGCCATAAACAATATTAAGTTTGAGTACAGCTTTATGGAATCAATAATATATTCTGTGGGTACATCAGCTGGATTTATGCTTGCGATTGTACTGTTTGCGGGAGTTAGAGATAAAGTGGACAACGCTGATCTTCCTGAATCACTTAAGGGTTCTGCAATTTCTTTGATTGCGGCAGGTCTGATGTCTGTTGCGTTTTTAGGATTTTCAGGACTGAAATTATAGGAGGTAAAATATGGTTATAGTAAATGCAGTAGCAGTTACCGGCGGTGTCGGCATAGTATGCGGAGTATTACTGGCGGTTGCTGCAAAATTATTCGCAGTAGAAGTTGACCAGAAGGTCATTGAAGTTAGAAACCTTTTGCCCGGTGCTAATTGCGGTGCTTGCGGTTTTCCGGGATGTGACGGAATGGCAACAGCAATAGCAGAAGGCAGAGCACCTGTTAATGGATGTCCTGTAGCGAGCAGTGAGAAGCATCAGCAAATAGCTGATGTTATGGGAACTACAGCAGGAGAAGCAACCGATAAAAAAGTTGCACATGTGTTGTGTCAGGGTTGCGACAGTGTGGCTGCAAAGAAATATGCTTATGACGGTGTAAGAGACTGCAAGGCAGCTGCAGCGATTCAGGGTGGTCCTAAATCATGTGATAAGGGCTGTCTGGGATTTGGAAACTGTGTTGTTGTTTGTGATTTTGACGCTATTGAAATAGTAGATGGATTGGCTGTTATTGATAAAGAAAAATGTACTTCCTGCGGCAAATGCATTGAAGAATGCCCAAAATCAGTAATTGAATTTGTACCTTATAAAAATAATGTTATTGTAGGATGTCACAACAAGGATTTTGGTAAAGCTGTTAAGGATGTATGTACTGTTGGATGCATCGGCTGCAAAATCTGTGAGAAGAACTGTGCTTTTGACGCGATACATGTTGTAGACAACCTGGCAAAGGTTGATTATGACAAATGTACTCATTGTATGGTATGTGTTCAGAAATGTCCTACCAAGGCAATACAGGGTGACTTGACAGTCGTAGAAAAACAATAAGATAATAAAGTAATAAAATCAAGGCTGTGCTCCTGCACAGCCTTTCGTATTGGAAATTGAGTGTATGTTTTTTAAAATTTTGACAAAAATAAAAATACGCACTATAATGTTGTTGGTATATACTAATTCGCTCTAAGGGAACTATTTAATGCGAATTAGTATTAAATAATATTTACAAAGGATGATACTATGAACGCTATAGAAAGAATAGAGCAGGAATTGAGCGGAAAGGAAATCGATTTGAATTCCTTGAATAAAGAAAGAACGGTATTATTAGTTGTTGATATGGTTGTAGGCTTTGTGTACACCGGAGCATTGTCATCGCCAAGAGTTGCAGCTATTGTAGATAACATTGCCGAATTGAACAGAAAGACAATGGGATATAAAAAACTGTTCTTTTTAGACACTCATGAAAATAATTCACAGGAATTTTTAAGCTTCCCTCAGCACTGTGTGGCAGGTACGGAAGAAGCTGAGCTTATTCCTGAGCTGAAAACAGAATTTTCAGAAGGAGCAGAAACATTTTATATTGAAAAGAACAGCACAAATGCTTTTCACAGTCCCGGTTTTCAAAAATGGCTTAGAGAGCATGAGGATGAGGTTGATAACTTTATTATAGCAGGATGTGTAACAGATATTTGTATCTTGCAGGCAGCGCTGACATTAAAGTCATATTTTAACGAGAGAAATAAAAGCAAGAGAGTTATAGTCCCCAAAAATACCACGGAAACATATGATTTTGGTTCACATGACGGCTATCTAATGAACTTGTTTGCACTTTACAATATGCATGTAAGCGGCATAGAGATAGTTGAAAGAATAAATTAACAGGAGAATATTGATGAAATACAATAATTTCGGTGACAGAAAGCTATCCATGCTCATGGATTTTTATGAACTAACAATGGCAAACGGATATTTCGCAAATGGAATGAAGGATGAAATAGTTTATTTTTATATGTTTTTCAGAAAAAATCCGGATGGGGCAGGATTTTCAATTGTTGCGGGATTACATCAGGTTATACAGTATATACGAGAATTGAGATTTTCGGATGATGATATAGAGTATTTGCGAAGCAAGGGTTTATTCAAGGAGGAATTCTTGCAATATTTAAGGGATTTTAAATTTACGGGCGATATTTATGCCATACCGGAAGGAACTCCAGTATTTCCGGGAGAACCGCTGGTTACGGTGAGAGCAAAGACTATTGACGCACAGCTTATTGAAACGATGCTTCTTCTAACTATAAATCATCAAAGTCTCATTGCAACTAAGGCAAACAGAATTGTCAGAGCCGCAAAGGGAAGACCAATAATGGAATTTGGAGCAAGGAGGAGCCAGGGGTATGACGGTGCTATCTACGGAGGAAGAGCGGCATATATAGGCGGAGTGGTGGGTACAGCTACGACACTTACTGACGAGATGTTCGGAGTTCCTGCACTTGGCACAATGGCTCATTCATGGGTGCAGATGTTTGAAAGCGAATATGAGGCTTTCAAGGTATATGCAGAAAATTACCCTGATAATTGTACATTTCTCATAGATACATACAATGTAATAAAAAGCGGAATCCCAAATGCCATAAAGGTTTTTAAGGATGTGCTGGAGCCCATGGGCAAAAGATTGAAGGGTGTGAGGATTGACAGCGGAGATATTGCGTATCTAAGCAAGAAATGCAGAGAAATGCTGGATGCCGAAGGTCTTGTAGATTGTAGCATTGTTGCCTCCAACAGCCTGGATGAATTTATTATTACAGACTTGCTTGACCAAGGGGCTGAAATAGACTCCTTTGGTGTGGGAGAGAGGCTTATAACAGCCAAATCTGAGCCGGTTTTCGGATGTGTATACAAGCTTGTGGCAAGAGAGCAGGGCGGAGAAATAATTCCTAAAATTAAACTGTCTGAAAATGAAGAAAAAATTACCAACCCCGGATATAAAAAGGTATGGAGACTTTATGACAGGAAGACGAACAATCCTATAGCGGATGTTGTTTGCATGCATGATGAAGTGATTGATGACACGAAGCCATATACTATATTTGATGAAATACATGTGTGGAAAAAGAAAAAAATAACGAATTTCTACGCTAAAAATTTACAGGTGCCCATATTCATAAACGGTGAATGCGTGTATGAATATCCGAACCTTGAGGAAATACGCCAATTTTGCAAAAAAGAAGTTGATAATTTGTGGAGTGAGGTAAAAAGGTTTTTCAATCCTCACAGCTACTATGTGGATCTTTCCGCAAATCTTTGGAATTGCAAGCAGGATCTCATAAGTCAGTACAGCTTCAAAGATTCTTCTATGCGTTCAGAATAGCAAAACAAAACCAGTGAGAACAGATAGTTTTCACTGGTTTTCTCTAAAAATAGCGGTAGGTCAACCGCAACGCCCCCCCAAAGTATGCGACTGAAAGGAGCTGATACTTTGGTGA
>DOON01000097.1 GCA_003514865.1 Clostridiales bacterium | reverse complement strand
TTTTATTGTCTAGGTTCTTTTGTTCGCCGCTCGCCTTTTGGTGAGACAGCTTTATTAGCTTAGCACAGCTTGCGGTGCTTGTCAACTACTTTTTTATTTATTTTTTTATCCATGTTGTTCGCATATGGCGAACAACTTTTATAGTATATCACTGTCCTCAAGTATTGTCAATTGTTATTTTTTTCTTTTTTAGTCTTACGCCTGACGCACTTCTCTTAGACAGCTTTGATAGGTTACCACATCCTCAGCAGACTGTCAACTGCCAATTTCTTCTATGGTTTTCTTACATAAAAAAACCGGCAGGCACCGGCTTTTTGTACTATATCATTTAATAAATCTTACCTCTTTAATGATACTTTCATATTGTTCGTCTTTCTTACGGTTGAACTCAACCTTGTTTTGTTCAAAAATATTGTTTCCTTCTATATCAATCGAAACAATAAGTGGTCCGTATTCCTTTACTTCGCAAACCCATAGAGATTCCGGCATACCAAGATCATGCGCATACTGGTTGTAGGTCCTATTGAAATCATTTCATATTTGTCATTGCCATAATCCTTTACAATCGGTCCTGCGTGGAATATAGCAAGCCCGTTCAAATCTACAGGCAACTTTATTTTATCTTCAATCAATCTTCTATGATCCACATCTCTGCAGGTTACAATAGTTCCTGTAAGATAGTATTTTTTTCATAGCTCTGCCTCCTTATGAGTTATAGTTTTATAGTTAAGATCTTTATCAAATGCAATCAGACCTCTTCTATGAGACCAGCAGCCAACATTTACACCCATAACAGATTTTGACCTTTTAAACCTTGAGGTCCTAATCCAATTGCATTTATACCATCTTCCAACAATCTCTCCAACTTCGCTGCATTTGCATTTTCATTCTTGCTTCCCACAGTCCTCATAAGTGCCATCTTTGAATTAATCGCTGCCTTTTCGACGGATGTTCCCACACCAACTCCTACTAATATATAAGTTTATGTAGGATGCGTATTGCTTCAGATGTAACCCGCTGGTTTTATTATCATAAGTATAATAAGCCTTCAAAAGAACCTCCTTGTCTGATTTTTCCAACAAATCACACTTATGCTTATACCAAAAACTGCAGCATATCTACCTTGCTGCAGTTTGTTTTTATTAGTCTATTGGCTTCATTGTAGGGAATAATATGATGTCCCTTATTGTAGGCTGATTGGTTATCAGCATTATTACTCTGTCTACTCCTATACCCAGACCGCCTGTTGGAGGAAGACCAACCTCTATTGCATTGATGAAGTCATTATCCATCATGTGGGCTTCGTCATCTCCTGCTTCTTTTTGCTTCAACTGTTCTTCAAATCTCTCTCTCTGATCGATAGGATCATTAAGCTCTGAGAATGCATTTGCGATTTCCCATGTATTAGCAAAAGCTTCAAATCTGTCTGTAAGTCTCGGGTCTTCAGGGTTCCTTTTTGCAAGAGGTGATATTTCCACAGGGTGATGTGTTACAAATGTAGGCTGATCCAGATGTTCCTCGCAGAATTCCTCAAACAATTCACTTATCACATGCCCTCTTGTCATTAAGGGTTTTATTTCTATTCCTTTTTTCTTAGCTATTTCTATAGCTTCTTCATCAGTATTAACAAGGTCGAAGTCAACGCCGGCATATTCTTTAACCATATCCTGCATTCTTACTCTCCTCCAGGGAGGAGTAAAGTCTATAACCTTGCCCTGGAACTCTATCTTGGTAGTTCCTCTGGCCTTTTCTGCCACATATGCAACTATGTTTTCAGTCAATGTCATCATATCATTGAAATCTGCATAAGGCTTATAAACTTCCATAGCGGTATATTCAGGATTATGGTTTGTATCCATTCCTTCATTTCGGAACATCTTGCCCATTTCATAAACGCCGTCTCCCAAACCTCCCACAACAAGCCTCTTTAAGAAAAGTTCATTTGCAATACGCATGTACATATCTATGTCGAGAGTATTGTGATGGGTTATAAACGGCCTCGCGTTTGCCCCACCTGCTATTGGACTTAATATAGGTGTTTCAACCTCTAAGTACCCTTCTCCACCTAAATATTCCCTTATACCTCTTATGATTTTATTTCTCATAAGAAATACTTCTTTTATTTCAGGATTAACTATAAGATCTACATATCTCTGTCTGTATCTCAGATCGGTATCTTTAAGCCCATGAAATTTTTCAGGCAATGTTTGAAGTGATTTTGAAAGAAGCTTTACTTCCTCGGCCTTTATAGAAATTTCTCCGGTTTTTGTTTTAAAAACCTCTCCCTTTACTCCGACAATGTCCCCAATGTCATAAGTTTTCAGCCAATTGTATTCGTCCTCTCCAACAGTTTCCTGCTTGACAAACATCTGAATTCTGCCTAAATGGTCCTGAATATCATAGAAACCTACCTTGCCCTGTCCTCTTTTAGACATTATTCTTCCGGCTAATGACACAACTTTTCCTTCCATTTCTTCAAAGTTGTCTTTAACCTGCTGAGAATTTGAAGTAACCTCATATTTAGCTACTTTATNNTACGGGTCTCTTCCTGCATTGATCAAGTCTTTTAATTTGTCTACCCTTACCTGTCTTAAGTCTCCTGTTTGTTGTTCGCTCAACTTATACACCACCTTATCTTCTGTTGCTGTTATTATCTAAACTGTTAATACTTCGTATTTTATCATATCACCTGCCGGAGACGCAACTTCAATTATATCTCCTATCTTTTTACCCAGCAATGCTTTGCCTAAGGGTGATACATTCGATATTTTGCCTTTAAACGGATCTGCTTCGGCGGAGCCCACTATTGTATATTCCATAACCTCATCAAATTCAAGATCTTTAATAGTGACTTTAGCACCTATGCTTACAACTCCTTTTTGCTTTCCGGCCTTTATTACCTTTGCATTTTTAAGCATTTGCTCAAGCTTTGCAATTCTTGCTTCAACATTTGCCTGTTCGTTTTTAGCTTCATCATATTCAGCGTTTTCACTTATGTCCCCAAAAGCCAAAGCAACCTTAATCTTCTCGGATATTTCCTTTCGTTTTGTAATCTTAAGAAAGTCCAATTCGTTCTTTAGCTCTTCCAATCCCTCTGCAGTAATCAAAGTTTCATTATTTTTCATATTATTGCTCCTTTTAATAATGTTGCTTTTTACATTAATGCCTTTATCAAATACATTAGTACATGATGTATATTTATTTTATTATGAATTTAACATATTATGATAATTCATTGACAATACTTTTTAATTAATTAAAATATTATAATCAAGCAACTCTAAATTGTCAAGATCTTTGTTAATTCTTACAATATCGTCATATGACCATACTAATATATTCGTCCAAAACATTACATAATTCAGCAGCTTTCGAAATTTTATTTATCTTATTTCTTGTTTCAGAAGAATTTTTCATTCCCTTCATATACCAGGCAGCAAATTTTCGCATTTCCAGCGCAGCAATCCTTTCGTCCAATTCATACGCAAGCATTGTTGCATGTCTCTTTATCATTTCTATCCTCTCTTTGGGCGTAGGCTCGTAAAAATCATAATTGTCGCTAAAAATTGCAGCTATATTCTTTATAAGCCACGGATTACCCAAAATTCCTCTTGCAACCATAACTCCGTCACACCCTGTGCTTTCAGTCATGCGAACAGCATCCTCCGGCACATAGATATCACCATTGCCTACTACGGGAATATTTACACTTTCTTTTACCTTTTTTATTATGCTATAATCTGCTTTTCCCGTATAAAATTGCTCTCTTGTTCTTCCGTGAACAGCTACCATATCAGCGCCGTTAAACTCCAACATCTTAGCAAATTCAGGGGCATTTATGCTGTTTGAATCCCATCCTGCGCGTATCTTTACGGTTACTGCCTTGGATGAAACCTTTTTAATTTTGCTGACTATTTCTCCTGCCAGATCCGGTGACTTCATCAAGGCGCTTCCATCCCCGTTTTTCACAATTTTAGGTGTTGGACATCCCATATTTATATCAACTATGTCTATGTCTTCTCTTTCATTTATATAATTTTCTACGACATATGACATAATATCAGGATCGCTTCCAAAAATCTGAAGTGATACCGGTCGGTTTTTTTCATTTATTTTCATGAGCTGCTTTGTTTTTATATCCTTGTAATACAGCCCCTTGGCACTTACCATTTCCGTGCATACAAGACCGGCACCCATCTCTTTGCAGATAGTTCTGTATGTTATGTCCGTTACACCTGCCATGGGTGCCAGGACAATATTTGATGCTAGCTCAACATNNCGCTATAACAATTTCTCCCGGGCTTAATATTTCTTCATTTCCTTTTTCATTTATAACTACGAGCAAGCCTTCAGCATTGATATCCTTGGCATAGACTTTTCTCGAAGTTTTTTTGCCCTTTTTTCTTACTTCAATACCTTTGCCGATTATTATTGAATTTTTTCTGAATATATCTGAATTCCCTTGCATGGAACCGGTATCTATCATTTCCTCATAATACTTTTCCATATTATTTAAAATTTCGGCAATTAATTCTTCCCTGTCAACCTCTCCGGACGTTTCATGAAATAAGGAAGTTGCAATTCCCTTAATTCCATCGCAGTTCTCTATTTCTTCCATGCTTATGTTTGCGTTTATTCCAAGTGAAATTATAATTCCTTCGGGCCTGTTATTCCTGACCACGAGACTGCTGTTAACTGATGAAACTTTTTTATCTCTTGCCAAGATATCATTTGGCCATTTAATCATGCAATCTATATTGTACAAACTATTCAGTGCTTCACAAAGTGAAGCGCATCCCATAACATCGAACTTAGATGTTAAGTTATTATTTACCAAAGGCTTCAGAATTATACTTAAGTATATGTTTTTCTCAGGATGGCATACCCATTCCTGCCCCATCCTAACGGTCCACTTCGTCTGCTTTTCTGATAAAATTACCGCCCCGTCGGGACATGTTCCAAATATATTTTTAGACTTCAAATATGTGGAAGTCAATTCTTCATACTGTATTATTGTCTGTCCAATTTTTTTTGTATTCAGACAATTGTTTATTTTGTTTAAATCATACATTGTATCACCCATTCCACAATATATTACTATAAAGCAATATATTCGTCAAGAAATGGATAATACATCCTCTATCTCCACAAGCAGTTCCTTAATATCATCTACAGTCAAATCAGGCATATGCGCTATCCTGAAGGTCTTTTCTTTTAAATCTCCATAGCCGTTTGATATGGCAAATCCTCTTTTACCAAGCTCTGAGTTTAAATCCTTAACACTTATTTCCTTTGTATTTCTTATAGTTGTAAGTGTCGCAGAAGCATATCTTTCATCTGCAAACAGCTCAAAATTTCTTCTTGCCCAACTCCTTGTGTATTCTGCCATCTCGAGATGTCTTTTAAATCTGTTTTCAAGTCCCTCCTCTATGATACAATCAAGCTGGTAGTCCAATGCAAACATAAGTGAAAGATTCGGTGTGGAAGGATATTGATAGTCTTTCTTCTTAACAGTATCGTACAGGCTCACCAGGTCTAAATAAAAGCCTCTATTTTTAACTGTCCTTGCCTTTTCAACTGCTCTTTCGGATATTGTGCAAATTGCCAGTCCCGGAGGCAGGCCTAATGCTTTTTGAGAAGATGTTATGCAAATATCTATCCCTAATTTATCAACTTCAATTTTTACGCCTCCTGCTGAACTTACCGCATCCGCACAAAATATGACATCCGGATACTTTTTAACCACTCTGCTTATTTCATCAATAGGATTCATAACACCTGTGGAAGTTTCATTGTGTGTTATTGTCAATAGGTCGTATTCACCCGATGAAAGGGCGGCATCCACCATTTCAGGTGTTGTGATGTTTCCTGGCTCAGATTTGAACAAATCTGCATCTATACCGTTTGAAACAGCCATCTCATACCATCTGTCACCAAATGAACCGATTGAAAAAACAGCCGCTTTTTTTTTCGTGCAGCATCTGACCGCAGCTTCCATAAGTCCACTGCCCGAGGAGGTTGAAAGCAAAATTTCATTGGATGTATAGAAAAGTTCTCTGAGCTTATTTGATATTCCTCTCTGCAGCTGTGACGCTTCCTTGCCCCTGTGCCCGATCATAGGAAACGACATTTTTTCCAAAACATCTCCCCTTACCTCAATTGGGCCCGGAATAAATAATTTTTTATGCATATAATCCTCCCTATTTTCAAAAAATATATTAACATTTATCTTAAATGATGTATTACCCTAAAATATTGTATGAAGTATATAACTTAATCTATTGAGTGTCAAGAATCATTATCCTAGCAATTGTTACGTAAGTGTTTCTGTTTGTTTTGTTTTGTTAACATTTTAAATATTGACATCATTTAAATCTTAGTGTACTATTTGACTATGATACTAATACGCTATGCGAGAAGGTGAAGTATGGAGTTTAATAATAATATACCTATATATATTCAGGTAATGGAAAAAATCAAGCAGGAAATAGTTACATCCAGGCTTAAGCCCGGAGACAAGATGCCTTCCTCACGGGACTATTCAGTAGAGCTTGGAATTAATTTCAATACAGTAGCAAGAGTTTATAAGGAGATGGAAATGGAAGAGCTTTTATTTACGAAGAGAGGTTTGGGAACATTTGTGACCGAATCATCTGATAGGGTTGAACGTTTGAGATTTGAAATGGCAAAAAAACAAATTGAATTATTTGTCAGCGGAATGCGACAAATAGGCTATACAAAGAAAGATATGATAAAATTTATAGAGATGGAAAATGATTATACGGAAGGAGATATTTAAACATGGAATTATTAAAAATAGAAAATCTGAATAAGAAATACAATAATAAGATTGCGCTCAGCAACATAAGCTTATCTTTGGATTCAGGTAAAATTTACGGTCTTTTAGGTCCCAATGGGAGCGGAAAGACAACATTGATGAAAAGAATAGCAGGTCTGCACAGACAGACATTTGGAGATGTGTTTATTAACGGCGAAGCATTGTCATATAAAACAAAGGCCAAAGTATCATATATGCCTACGGAAAATTTTTTA
>DOON01000250.1:15593-15791 GCA_003514865.1 Clostridiales bacterium | reverse complement strand
TAGCTAGATTTTAGCAAAGATTTGATTTATAAACAATAAAAAAGATTAAAAATCTAATAGATTCTTAATCCCACATTTATGCCAAGGCTAAACCCTCATATATTTTTAATTTTTTTCAATTCAATCAGCAATGCTTCCAGAACTGCGCCTCCTATTGCCCTCGCCTTGTCGGAAATAGTGTAGCAATTTTCCAGCTTT
>DOON01000250.1:7928-15514 GCA_003514865.1 Clostridiales bacterium | reverse complement strand
CTCCTACTTTAAGTCCGTTAGTGACATATGTGCCTTCTCTTATTAACCCTCTGACTATACCGTCTATTTTTGACGGAATTTCCGTTCCGTTAACATATGCAATTATATCTCCTGCTTTTACAACTTCTCCTATTTTTCTTACTGTAGCTATTGTTCCATCACCCGGAGCATTCAGCACCCTTTCCTTGGTATATCCAGCTATGTTTCCGGGCATTCCTGTATTAGGCTCAGCTTCTCCTACAAATATCAACCTTCCCAGATTGTGCCCCCTGTTGCTCTCGATTACCACATCCACGTCCTTCTTTGCCGTAAAGCCCGGTCCCATGGCTATAGTAACAGGTGCAAGCCCTCTGTGCATACCGGTGTTTCTTTTGGCAATTATGGCATCCACCACTGCAACAGGCTTAAACTTTCCTATGTATTCCCCCTTTGGGTCAGCTGCCACAGGCACATAGTCCATAGCCCATGCATGATATATTTCGACCGTATTTTTCACCAGGACAGCATTTATTCCTTCCAGCTCCATACTTCCGTCATATACGGCTTCTGAAAAGCTTACAGTCCTCCTTACTGACGTTGGATGCTCCGATTCAAGAACCAACAATCTGAACCCCACTCTGTGAAGCTTTTGAATAACACCGGATGCTATATCTCCTCCGCCTCTGACTACAACTATATCACCATTCATTCTATCCCTTCTTCCCTATGGCCTCTTCATAATCCTGCATTGTATCAATATCCTTAAATTCATGCTCAGATTGCACATGAACCTTAATTATTTTATATGTATTACTCTTAAGAATTATTCTTCCTCCCATATCTCCCTCAAGTTTCAAAAGGTCACTTTTAAATTCTATTGGAAATATAACAGGGTTCCTGTTTATTCCGTTACAGCATGATACAATGATATTATCCGGTTTTTGATCAAATATTCCAAGCATGCTCTTAATGGTATTCTTGCTGATAAATGGCTGGTCTGCCACAAAGAACATAAATCCGTCAACAGTTGCCGAATTTTGAACTCCCAATTTTATTGTAGAGCTTTGTCCAAGGTAGGAATTCACATTTCTTATGTCTTTAAACCCCAAAGATGAAGCTTTTCTTAAAACATCATCATCCTTAGCAACAGCAATGACTTCTTCAAATAGATGTTCACAGCTTTTAACGGTGTCAAAAATGTATTCAAAGATAAAACTGTCGTCTATTTTCATTTTCAGTTTATCTCAATTCATTCTCCTGGATAACCCTGCCGCCATAATTATGGCATTAACCTTCATAATACACCTCCTTTTCCAAGGAGCCAAAACAAATACTGAAATCAAAAGGATTGTTGACCACATGTTCCTTAAGATATTTCGTCAGTTCACATGCGGAGTTTAATTCCTCGTCACTACCTGCCTTATTTAAAAACAAATATCGCCTGCCTCTTGAATTTTTAAATATTCCAAGCCTTTCAGAACAAACCCTTCCTATTGCCTCAAAGTCAATATATTCGCTGTCGCAGATAAGCATAATGAATTCATCATATCCATAAATAAAGTGTCTTTCAGCTTTTTTANNCGGGAATAACACCAATCGTCTTGGTGGTGCCCTTCAGTACAGGTGGTTCATGGCTTTTCCACCCCTTTACAGGAAGGTTTTTTGATCCGTCAGCCTCCAATATAATTATGTCGAAGTCAGATATTAATTCATCCAGGTCTTCTTCGTCTATTCCCATAAGTTTTTGCTTTTCAATATTTATATCCTTTGAAATTACTGTTATGCCACAGGGTTTTTCACTTTTGTTTTTCCTGTAGCTTTCAATGTCTGTATATAAATAGTCGTAAAATTCAGCGGATGGCTTAAGCATTTTTGCGCTTGTGCTGACCATTACACTGTATCTGTCTCTCAGCTCCTGCGCGAGTTTGAGCATCAATGTTGTTTTCCCGCCGCTTCCCACGATAGATACGATATCACCTTTATCTATATTAAATATTTCTGCTAATCTCCCCATATTGNNATAAATGTCACCCTTCAGGATGACATTTACTGATATTTATTTTTTATATGCTGTATTTTGCAGTGGAAGTTTATATCTGAATATGCCGTCCTTTTTATAACAAGCATTCTGACATGCAGGTGCACCCGGAATTACAACTATTTCACCCAATCCCTTCGCGCCGTATGCGACGCTGTCGTGCTTGTTCTTCTCTATCAAATGGACTTCCACAGGCGGCATCTGCGTGGACCTGAAGAGTCCCAGCGTTCCGAATTTAACCTGAGGAATCCCATCCTTAAGCGGAAAATCCTCTGTGAGACCATATCCGAGAGCCATGGCCACTCCGCCCTCTATCTGACCTCTTGCAGCCACAGGATTTATTGCCCTTCCCACATCATGAGCGGCTACCACCTTCACAAGCTTTCCTTCTTTATCAATTATAATCAGCTGTGTAGCATATCCGTAAGCAATATGGCTTACAGGATTTGGTTTTGCAGAACCAATGGCATCTGTCACAAAGTCGAATTCTCCCTTATATATCTTTCCTTCAAGACTTTCAAGACTTTTGCCGCTGTCAAGGTCAGCCTTAAGCTTAAATGAGGCAGCTCGTGCTGCTTCACCCGTAAATACCGTCTGACGAGATGCAGTTGTAGTTCCAGCATTAGGTGAATACTTAGTATCAGGATGATCCACAGTAACCTTATTTCTCGGTAACCCTGTCGTTTCGCATACAACTTGGAATATAACCGTCTGCACTCCCTGCCCTATGGCTCCCGCCGAGGATCTTGCATGAACTACTCCGTCTACTACCTCAAGGTTGCAACGACCCGGGTCAGGAACTCCAACACCAAGTCCCGCATTCTTCATAGCGGATGCGATACCTACATGGTAGTCGGAATCAGCTTCATATTTTTCAAATTCATCCTTTACGGCTTCCAATGTTTCAGCCATTCCGGTACCTTCATCCGCAATCTGTCCGTTTGGCAATGACTGTCCCGGTCTTATTACGTTTCTGTATCTGATTTCCCAACCGGAAATTCCTACCTCTTCGGCAAGCCGGTTAATTAAACATTCTATTACAAAAGCCGATTGTGTAACTCCAAATCCGCGGAATGCTCCTGCCGGAGGATTATTTGTGTAATATGCATTGCCCTCTATATCAACATTCTGATAATTGTACGGACCTCCCGCGTGAGTACATGCTCTTTGAAGAACAGGCCCTCCAAGAGAACCGTATGCTCCTGTATCGGCAGTCAGCCTTGCCTTCATTCCCTTCAGAATGCCATTTTCATCACAGCCTATTTTACAGTATATTTTCATGGCATGACGCTTAGGATGATAGTTTATGCTTTCCTGTCTGCTGAAGTATACCTTTACAGGTCGTTTCGTCAGATATGCGCAAAGGGCAGCCTGATGCTGTACGCTCATATCTTCCTTTCCTCCGAAGCCTCCTCCCACAACGGCGCTTTGAATTCTGACACTCTCCTCCGGTATACCGAGATATTGAGCCAGCTCATGATATTCATCATAAATACCCTGACCTCCCGTAATTACTATAACCCCGTTGTTACCGTCAGGCATTGCAACCGACGTCTCAGGCTCCAAAAACGCATGTTCCGTCGGCGGAAGATCAAACATCCCTTCAACAACATACTTCGAATCCTGAAAAGCCTTTTCAACGTCTCCTCTTTTAACTTCTTGGTGTGAGAACAAATTATTCTCAGGAACCACCATTTTCCCGAATTGCATAAAGCCTTCACTGTGAATCTGATGAGCTCCCTGTGCAGCCGCCTGCTCTGTGGTAACTATTGGTTCAAGAACCTCATATTCGACTTTTACTGCCTTGACCGCGGATTCCGCCTGCTCTCTTGTTTCCGCAACCACCATCGCTATAGTATCGCCTATACATTTTGTCTGCTCTCCTACATCAATCATACCCGGCCAGTCGTGAGCAAGATGTCCGATATATCTTTTGCCAGGTATGTCCTTGGCAGTAAACACTGCCACGACTCCCAGCATAGCCTGAGCTTCTTTTATATCAACCGCCAATACCTTTGCCCGGGCATACTTGCTGAATACATTTTTACCGTACAGCATTCCTTCAAAGTGATAATCGTCGGCATATTTTGCCTTGCCCAATGTCTTGTCTTTTGCATCAATTCTGAGAATATCCTGACCCACTCTCACATATGCTTCTTCCTCGGGAACATCCTCATTGTTTCTCAAAATCCTTGCCGCCAATAGAATAGCCTCTTCAATCTTTGCATATCCCGTGCATCTGCATATGTTACCTTTAATCGCTTTCTTTACATCATCAATTGATGGGTCGTTGTTTATATCAATGAGCGCCTTGGCGCTTATTACCATTCCCGGTATGCAGAAACCGCACTGAACCGCTCCTGCCTTTGCAAAGGAATAGCTGTATACATCCTTTTCCCTGTCGGACAGTCCCTCTGTAGTTACAATGTTCTTCCCTGAAAATTTAGATACCTTCATGACGCATGACTTGACAACCTTTCCGTCCACAAGTATGGAACAGGCTCCGCACGCTCCCTCATTGCACCCGTTTTTTACAGAAGTGAGACGTAAATCGTCCCTCAGGTAATCCATGAGACTCTTATCCTGTTCTACTTCATAAACTTTCCCATTTATATTTAAAGAGTACATATAGTCATCCTTTCTTATTTACGTTTTCTTCCTATGAATTCGCCCATTCCTTTTTCTGCAGTCAATTTTCCGTTTCTGATTAAAATCCTTCCTCTTTGAATGGCGGTATCAACAACATAGCTGACTTCAAACCCTTCATAAGTTGTATAGTCTGTGGCACTGTGCCTGTTAGCCTGCCGTATTACTTCAGTCTGATTCTTTACGATTATTATGTCTCCATCAGAACCTGCCTGTATAACGCCTTTCTTAGGATACAATCCGAAAATTTTTGACGGATTGGCACATAGCTTTTCAATTAACGTGTCCAGTGCTATTCCTCTTTTCATTCCCGCTGTCAGAACTACTTCTATTCTTTCTTCGACTCCCGGCGCTCCTCCCGGAGCAATTCTGTAGTCTTTCATTCCCTTCAACTTCTGCTCCAGATAGAATGGACAATGGTCCGTGGCTATTACATCTACATCTCCGTTTTCCACTCCATTCCAGAGTGCTTCCACATCCTCCGTTTTTCTCAAAGGAGGTGCCATAATATATTTCAAACCTTCATGGTCTTCTTTTCTGTAGCATTTTTCTGTAAGTACGAGATATTGTGTACATGTTTCACAATATATATTTTCTGCACCTCTTTTTCTTGCCTCCTTTATTTCATTCAACCCCTTTTCAGTGGAAACATGGACAAAATAAAGATGAGGGTATCCGGCAATTTCACTTAAATAAATCATTCTGTTTATTGCTTCAGCCTCAGTTGAATCCGGCCTTGACAACGCATGGTAAATAGGCTGCGTTTTTCCTAAGCCTCCATAGTATGCTCTGAGATACTGTATTGCTCCGTTATTTTCGGCATGCACCGCAATAACCGCCCCCAGCTCCTTAGCTTTAAATAACACCTTAAGTATATCTTCATCACTGAGCATGTTATCGTAGGTCATATATAATTTAAAGCTTTGTATTCCGTCATCAATTACTTCTTTCATTTCATTGAGTATGTTGCTGTCAACATGCTGCAATACTCCGTGGAAGCTGTAGTCGGTAACTGCATTTCCCTCAGCCTTCCTGTGATATTCGTCAATTTCATAATGCAAACTGCATCCCTTCGGTNNTATGGTCAACAATAGTTGTTGTTCCGCCGTAAACAGCAGCAACAGTCCCTGTGTAAAAATCATCCACCGCCCTGTATGAGCCCAAGTCAAGATCCATATGTGTATGAACATCAACGCCTCCAGGTAAAACCAGGCCTCCATCCGCATCAATTACTTCATAATTTTTTTCATTTATTATGCTCGTTCCTATTTGTTTTATTATGCCATTTTCAATTAATACATCGGCCCTGAAGCTTCCTTCGCAATTATTTATAACTCCGTTTTTTATAATTAAATTCAAAGCAGCCTCCTGTAATCTCGGTACTCAGCCTGCCGTCATACAATTGCCGGCAGGCTGAATATTTATATTTGATTTGTTGTTTTTCTCCATTGCCTCTCTTTCGGCCTTTTCTTCCGCAAGAGTCTTTTTAGGAAGCAATATATTCAGCATAAACACCACAACTGTTGCAAGCACAACCGGCGAGCTCGCAAAAACCATGTTGAACCATCCCGGAAGATATTGCAGGCCTTCCTTTGGTATTTGAGTTATTCCCATACCTAACGCAATTCCAAGCCCTACTATAGTTGAATTTCTGACGGACATCTCATCCTGGACAATCAATCTCATTCCCGTCATGGTAATTTGAGCAAATACTGAGATTGTAGCTCCTCCAATTACACATTGCGGAATTGAAGTCATAACAGCACCAAATTTAGGAATAAAACCGGCAAACAAAATCATAAGAGAGGTAACTCTGANNCTGTATGTGGCTGTAGGCAATGCACCCAGTAATGAACCTATTATACTCACGACACCATTCGCTTTTATACCGCCTGACAATTCCTCGTCAGTTGCCTCCCTGTCCATCCCTCCGACTGTTGTGCCTGACAAGTCGCCAACTGCCTGCACCGAATTGACAACATACATAACAGCCATACTGACAGCCGCAGCTATGGGGAATTCCAGCTTATAGGGCATAATAGCCGGCAGGTTGAACCACGCAGCAGATTTAATGGAGCTAAAAGAGACTATTCCTGCCATCAAGCTTGCTAAATATCCAACCACAATACCTATCAATATTGCGGCAAGTTTTATATATCCCTTTCCAAACATGTTGCAAAGCAATACAACCGTCAATGTTAATGCAGCAATCCCCCAGTAAACCAGACCTCCGTACCGTGGGTCAGTTGCCTGAAATCCGCCCGCCATGTAATTGACAGCAACTCTATAAAGAGACAGACCTATTGTGAAAACAACAGTACCTGCCACCATTGGGGGGAAAAACTTTCTGATTCTTTTAATGAAAATGCCTACTATAAATGCTGTAATACCGCCAATCACCTGTGTTCCCAATATGGCTCCTATACCATACTGCCCGCCTATTGCGAGAATAGTAGGTATGTATGCAAAGCTTACCCCTATAATTACAGGAAGCTTTGCACCTACACCGAATATCGGAAATGACTGAATAAGTGTTCCGATTGCGGCTATAAACATACTCGCCTGAACAAGCTGTATTTGCTGACTTGGGCTAAATCCTATTGCTCCGGACAAAACCAGTGCCGGCAAAACATTGCCTACAATCATTGCAAGCAGATGCTGCAATGACATAGGCATTACTGCGCTCAAGCTGGGATTCCCGTCCAGGTTGAAAAGTGAGTTGTTATCAGTAGAATTTTTTTTCCTAATTGCTTCTCCTTATTTTTATTCATGTATGCTTTCTCAATAAAATGTGCGGATGCATATCTCCTCATACATGCCATATATGCTTTACATTAACGTCCATATCTTTTTAACATGTTCCCTTGATTTAGCAAATATCTCCTTAACATCGGCTGTTTGTATCTCTCTGTCTTTCATTATG
>DOON01000250.1:7410-7869 GCA_003514865.1 Clostridiales bacterium | reverse complement strand
CCATAGGAGTGAGGGGATCGTAATCTATCGTAATTATATCCGCATATGTACCTATGCTGAGCTTACCCAAATCCCTTCTGAAATATTTACCGAGTATTGCGGGATTATTCTCGAACTGCATTTTTTTCGTTTCTGCAAATCCAACTGTTGGATCGCACAAATGGTGGCTTTGAAGAATATTAGCAACTTTCATGGATTCAAACATGTCATTAGTGTATGCATCTGTTCCCATCCCTACTCTCAATCCTTGACTTAGCATTGATGCAACAGGTGGACATCCTACAGCATTGTTCATATTTGATTCTGGATTATGCACCACATTTGTGTCTGTTTCCTTCAATATCTCTATTTCTCTTTGATTCGTGTGAACGCCGTGCACCGCTATTGTTCTTTCTCCTAAAATTTCAAAATCATGGAGCCTCTCAACAACCCTTCTTCCATATTTCTTCAATGAATCAT
>DOON01000250.1:1852-7319 GCA_003514865.1 Clostridiales bacterium | reverse complement strand
TGCATCTGCAATAGTAAACAGACTTCCTTCCGCCGAATTAGGTCCTGAATGATGGTCTATGAGGGTTGTTACCCCATTTTGGATTGATTCTATATAAGTTGTCAGTGCATTGAGCTTTACATCTTCAAGCGTAAGCTTCCTGTCGAGGTTCCACCAGAGGTTTTCGAGAACCGTGAAAAAATCAGTGGTTGGCCTTGAAACAGACATTCCTCGTGCATAAGCACTGTATATATGGCTGTGGGCACATATCATGCCCGGCATTATTACCCTTCCTCTCACGTCCGTGAATTCCTCCAAAGGGTATTTATTCCTTATATCATCACAATTTCCTACATCCTCAATAACATTGCCTACAACAAGAATTGCTCCGTTTTCAATATAAGTGTTGAATGAATCATTGGTAATAACTTTTCCGTTGCCTATAATCATTGCATGCTCCTTAATCTATGAATGTATCCATGTTCCGGTCCTGCCTGCCAGTCCGTCAGCTGCCTTTTCAAGTGATGTGATGAGAGCCTTTCTACCCGGTTTTGAAGCTGCAAATGACATTGCCGCTCTGACCTTAGGAAGCATTGAACCTTCTGCAAATTCTTTGTCTTCAATATATTTTTCAGCCTGATCCATATTCAGGTCATCCAACCATTCCTGCTCAGGCTTCCCAAATTTAATTGCAACCTTTTCAACGGCAGTCAGAACAACAAAGCTGTCCGCATCAATAAGTTGTGCCATCAATGAGCTTGCAAAATCTTTGTCTATAACGGCGCCAAGACCTTTTAAATGATTGCCGTCCCTTACAACAGGTATTCCTCCGCCTCCGCATGCGATAACGATTTCTCCGCCTTTTACCAGAGCCTCAATTGTTTCAATTTCAACTATATCCTTAGGCTTCGGAGAAGCGACGACCCTTCTGTATCCTCGACCGGAATCCTCCACTACTACCATGCCCCTTGACCGTGCGGCTTCAGCCTCCTGCTCGGTCATAAAGGGACCTATGGGCTTAGTCGGTCTTTCAAATGCAGGGTCCTTTTCATCCACAACCACCTGTGTAATTATTGATGCCACCGATTTTTTTATTCCTCTGTCAAGCAGCTCCTCACGCAACGCATTTTGCAGGTCATAGCCAATATATGCCTGACTCATTGCCACACACATGGACAAAGGCATAAACGGAAACTTAAGGTCGATCTTTCCGTATTCTGTAAATGCGTTGTTTATCATTCCCACCTGGGGTCCGTTTCCGTGAGCAACAATAACATCATATCCGGCCTCAACCAGATCTGCAATTGCCTTGGAAGTATGCTTTACAGCCTCCATCTGCTCTGCCAGCGTGTTTCCCAGAGCATTTCCGCCCAATGCTATCACTATTTTCTTATTCATTATACTTCCTCCGTTTTATTCACGTTATTTAAGGCTAGGATTCACATTCCCGCTTCATTAAATACGGATATTCATTTATCATTGTTTCAAGTATTTTTTCCATTGGCTTTCTGTCACCTGACGCATTGTTAAAGTCATAGATATATTCTTTTTTATACTCATCTCTTAAAAGAAACCTTGTATCTCCTATTTTAAGAATCCCTGTATTTTCAGATTCTTCAAACTCCGTTTTATCGGCGAAAAGCGTCACCTTTTTCAGATAAGGAAAACCTCCTCTGGTGCAGAATGTATGGCAGTTGTCACATTCATTGCATCTGTTTTCTATATGAACTATCTGATAAGCAGCATCAAATCTGTCGTCATAAACTCTCATATTTGCACGGTTGGGGCAAACATCAACACATATTCCGCAGTTAATCTTAAAGCAGTCATACGTTGGAAGAGTATCCTCAAGAAGTCTTCCATCCCCCTTATTTTTATAGCTGCTGTCATTTTTCGAATTTTCTGCAGCGGCTTTCACAGCGTCCACATTCAGATTCCCGATTTCAATTTGCTCCGCTGAAACTTTATCCATCAGAGACTTAATATTTTTGTATCCTCCCGGCTTAAGCAGCAGCGTCGATACCGTAAGGGGAGAAATCCCTGTCTTAAGAACATCTGTGATATTATTTTTGTCTATGCCTCCGGACAGAGACATATGAATATCACCCTCCAGTGCTTCCGCAAACATAGCGGCCACGCCCATAGCTATTGGGTACAATGGTTTTCCCGACAAATACATACTTTCACCCGGGAGAACTTTTCTCGAATTATATACAGGCAGCGTGTTCGTCAGCTTTATTCCCACAAACACTCCGTTTTCTTTTCCAAGTCTTTTTAATTCCTTGACTATGTCAACAGCCATGTCAAATTTCAAATCATTTTCAAAATCTTCTTTTCTTATCACTACATCAGTGTATCCTAAATCATCCAGTACTTTTCTAACACTTTCATATCCCAGTAAAGTAGGATTACATTTTATAAAAGTATTGATTTTTTTATTTTCAGTTAAGTACTTAACAATATCGATTATTTCTTCCGGCTTTGCTCCGTGCATGGTTGACAATGTAACAGTATTTGTGATATTGGAAGAAATCGCGTCTATGTCTTCAGTCTTCAGTCTTTTAAATTTACTTATATTATCTTTTAAAACTCTTATGCATTCTATAAATACTTCGGTGTCTTTTGATTCTTTTAAATTATCTATGAAGTCTGTGATTTTTTTTGATTGTATTCCCTCAAGCGTGTATCCCACACTTATATTGAAAACAAAATCCTTCACATCGGATAATCCTAACTCAACCCCCATTGCCTGCAAAAGCACTGAACCCTTTATATATTCGGCCGCAGCCTGTTCAACTGTAAGCTCCGTTGACCACTCAACATTGTATCCCACATTTTTAACATCGATGCAAGGCTTCTCGATCATGGACTGCATTTCCTTACCGTCAATTATCTGCACTGTCTTAAGCTCAAAAAACCTTGCCCCTGTCAGATATGCAGACAATAAATTCTGAGCAAGCTGAGTGTGAGGTCCTGCTGCAGGTCCCACCGGGTATCTCAGATATTCTCCGTTGAATATGCTCTTATAATTATCATTGACATCTGTGAAAAAATCCTTTTTATCTATTTCAAGGATTCTTCCTTTTGTATAATAATCTTGAAGGCAGTCTTCAATAATATATTCAAATGATAGAGATTTCATTATATCGCTCATATTAATCCTTTCATTTATATAATCACCGGCTCGTTCACCAAAGTATACGCTCCCTCTGGTCGCATACTTTGGGAACTCGTTGCGGTTGACCTACCGCCATTTCTTCTCCTTCCAGTCAAAAAAATGGGGTTATAGCATACACGTCCGGGGACGGATACCCCGTCCATGCCTGTTAAATTTTTTAATCTATTTGCCTTCTGTGTATATTGTTGGAAGTGCGGCATAAACTGCAGCGCATTTAACTAAGTCTTCCTTCCAGGTCTTTTCGTTAGGTGCATGAGCCTGTGCTTCTGCTCCCGGCCCGAAGCCTATAACAGGAATACCGTTGCGTCCCATGATTGAAACTCCGTTTGTAGAGAAGGTCCATTTGTCAGTAAGAGGACGAACCCTTCTCATTTCATCGGTTTCAGGTGAACCGCTGCGTATTGTGCCATAAAGATTTGTATATGCTTCTTCCGTTGCTTTCGTAACTTCGTGATCTTCAGGAATTACCCAAGTCGGGAAGTAGCATTCGATAGGATATACTAAGCCTGTATAGCTTGGTCTGTCATAATCATACATGCTGACAGTTGCATTGTATTTTTTAACCGCAGGAAGCTGGCGGATTTCTTCAAGACAGCTTTCCCATGTTTCTCCGGCAGTCATACGTCGGTCTAATGAAATTGAGCATGAATCTGCAACTGCACAACGGCTTGGAGAAGTAAAGAATATCTGTGAAGTTGTAACCGTGCCTCGGCCTAAGAATCGAGCTTCCTTCCACTGTGGATTGAATTTTTCATCCAACATTTTCACTAGGCCTTTGATTTCCTTGCCATCAGCATCATCATTTTCATTGAGGTCTCTGATGTTCATTAATATTTCTGCCATTTTATATATTGCATTGTCTCCTCTTTCCGGAGCTGAGCCGTGGCATGAAACTCCCTGAACATCAACTCGTATTTCCATACGACCTCTTTGTCCTCTGTAAATTCCACCATCCGTAGGCTCTGTGGAAACTACAAATTCAGGTCTGATTTTATCTTCGTTAATTATATACTGCCAGCAAAGCCCGTCACAGTCTTCTTCCTGAACTGAGCCAACTACAAGTGCAGTATACTTGTCGTTTAAAAGACCTAAGTCCTTCATTATTTTTGCTCCATACACCGATGAAACAATACCGCCCAACTGGTCAGAGGTACCGCGGCCGCCTATTTCAGTTTCAGATTCAAAACCTTCATATGGGTCAAACTGCCAGTTTGCTCTGTTTCCAATACCAACTGTGTCTATATGGGCATCAAAGCCTATTAGTGTCTTGCCTGTTCCCATATATCCCAGAACATTTCCCTGTGGGTCTATTTCTACCTTGTCAAAATTCAATGACCTCATTTCCTCGGCTATACGGTCAACTACGCCTTTTTCCTCGCTGCTTTCTCCCGGAATAGCAACTAAATCTCTCAAGAATTTAGTCATTGCTTTTTCATATCCCTGTGCTGCTTCTTTTATTTTATTAAAATCCAAGTTTGCCATGTCTTCCTCCAATTATCTTTCTAATCGTGCCTTGTTTCTGTCAACTAATTTCTGCAATGTTTCTTCAGGGTTTTTAATTTTCTGTAAGAAAATCATTGATGCAATTATATATGGCTTGTAGCTTGCTTCTTTGTAAAGAGGAATTCTGTATCTATCAAATACTGTGGCATCAACCTCTCCTTCCTTGCAACTAACTCCTGTTATATCTGCAGGTAAGCAGTGGAGGTACAATGCCTTGCCATCTTTGGTAGTCTTCATCAGCTCTTCAGTGCATGCCCAGTCTTTGTGCTCTGCATTCTGAGCCAGCAATTTCTTTTCAAGCTCTTTTATTTCATCAAATTTGCCGTCACCGTAGAGAATTGTTCTTTCTTCCATAGCCGCAAACGGAGCCCAGCTCTTCGGATAAACTATGTCCGCATCCTTGAATGCTTCAGCCATGGAGTTGGTTTTTGTGAATGAACCTCCGTACTGCTCAGCATTCTTTTTAGCTACTTCTTCTACCTCAGGCATTACCTCATATCCTTCAGGATGAGCAAGAACTACGTCCATTCCGAATCTTGTAAGCAATCCGATTATTCCCTGAGGAACTGACAGCGGCTTGCCGTATGAAGGTGAATATGCCCATGTCATGGCAATTTTCTTTCCTTTAAGGTTCTCTATTCCGCCGAATTCATTTATCAGATGCAGTGCATCTGCCATTGTCTGAGTCGGGTGGTCAATGTCACACTGCAGATTTACTATTGTAGGTCTCTGCTCTAAAACCCCGTCATTGAAGCCTTCTTCAACATATTCGGCAACTGCCTTCTGATATGTATGACCCTTTCCTAT
>DOON01000250.1:0-1810 GCA_003514865.1 Clostridiales bacterium | reverse complement strand
ACTGATAAAGATTTTTGTAGTCCAATTTTTTTAGTTTCGCCAATAATTCATTAAAATTTTTGTTCATCTTTTTCTCCCTTTTCATTTTAATTTTTTATTTATTGTTTATTTATTTGGATATAATCCGTTCCACACCACATCTCTGTAGTGGTCAAAATACGTATCTCCCTCTGTGCTGAAGCAAAGAACAACAGAATTTTCATCAAGTTTCAATTTTTCCTTCATTTCATTCAGCTCATCAAGCTTCATAACCTGAGAAACCACTCCGGCAGTTGCTGCGCCGCTTTCGCCCGAAATAATTCTCTCGTCTCCATTAAGAGGATTTCCCAAAACTCTCATACCGTGAGCAGCTGTTGCGTCAGGAACGGAAAGAAAGTTCTCACAATTTGCATGAAGCACTCCCCAACCAATCGTAACAGGCTCACCGCAGGCAAGTCCTGCCATTATTGTGTTCATCTCTCCGGTTACGGGGTGAAGACCACCGTCATCAGCCTTTGCGGTCTTATAAAGACAGGCAGCCTTATCAGGTTCGACTATTGTGATTACAGGCTTATCATCAGGATAAATCGAACTAAAAAATCCTGTAACTGCTGATGCAAGAGAGCCGACTCCAGCCTGAAGGAATATGTGTGTAGGCTTTTTGTTCTGCTCCTTAAGCTTCAGATATGCCTCATAAGCCATTGTCATATACCCCTGCATAATCCATCTCGGAAGATCCTCATAGCCCTCCCATGAAGTATCCTGAACCATTACATATCCGTTCTTTTCAGCAAGATCATTGCAGAATCTCACAGTATCGTCGTAATTCATTTCCGTAACTTCACAGAATGCTCCATGAGCTCTGATTTTATCAACCCTTTCCTGAGCGCTTCCCTTGGGCATATATACAATTGCTTTCTGCTTAAGCTGCTCAGCAGTCCATGCAATTCCCCTTCCGTGGTTTCCGTCAGTTGCTGTAATAAACGTTATTTCACCAAGCTCTTTTTTAATTTCATCAGATATTAAAGTGTTATATGGAAGTTCTTCTATATTTTTACCTAATTTGTTTGCTATATATTGACCGATGGTAAAGCTACCGCCTAAAACTTTAAATGCGTTCAATCCGAACCTGTGGGATTCATCCTTCACAAATAAATCCTTTAAGCCTAAATACTTTGCCAGTTCTTTTAGTTCAACCAAGGGTGTCTCCGCATATTGTTCAAAGCTTGAATGAAATTTAAGAACCCTCTTTGCAACATCCTCATTTAAAAAGCTTAAATCAGCCTTTTCTCTTGTTGAAATATCGNNTTATTTTATATAATAAGTATAGCAATTTGTATGCCAACTTTTTTGTGCATTTTAACCGTATTTTTATATTCTTGTTTAAATAAAAAATTTTATTCCTTTAAATTTCAACATGTCCAATTTAAGACTACTTTTTATTTATTTTAGGAGCTGCAACGTTCAAACGCCAATTTTATCACTTTGATAAAACATTATCATATTGATAATAAATCTATGTTTTATTTCATTACAGAATTTTTTATTACTCGATTTCTCAAAGGTTGATTTTTGAATTGTTTTTAATTTAACAATTTTTATATACGCCGTTTAGTGGCATTGATGATATTAATCCAGCAGAAAATATACGGCAGTATTATCATTTTGATAATACTAAAAAATATAAGCTCTTGCCGGCGTGCCCGACAAGAGCTTATATTTATTGTATTTTTCTATACAGTGTAGCAATACCAATTCCTAGAGCATTTGCTGCCTCTAGCTTTCCCTCTGTTGTATTTCCGTATTATTCTATTGCCTTTTGGATTTCCTC
>DOON01000249.1 GCA_003514865.1 Clostridiales bacterium | reverse complement strand
TGTGAGTCAGGAGACGTGCTGATCAGGGATGCTAAAACTGCTGAGCCCGAAAGAGGAGATATTCTTGCAATATTCTCAACAGGTGCATATAATTATACCATGGCAAGTAACTACAACAAGAACCCTTTGCCTGCCACAGTGCTCGTAAAAGATGGAAAATCTGAAATAATAGTTAAAAGACAGGATTACGAACACATGACTGCAAATGAGGTAATTCCTGAATATCTTAAATAAAAGTAAAAAGCAAGCGCTGTGAAAACACACAGCGTTTTTTTGATATTGCGGATACATAGTCTTATTAGTATAATTAATTTATCTACTAAGAACATTACTCAGTTGAAGGGGAGGATTATATGTTTTTTATCGCAGGAGTATATCCTAAAAGAGAAGAACTAGATTATTATGAGCCTATTATGTGCAGCTGCTGCGGCAAGTATGGACGGTATGAAGCATTTGTGGAATACAGCGTGCTCAGCCTGTTTTTTATACCGATTTTCAAATTCGGGAAAAAATTTTATGCAAGAACAACATGCTGCAACAGCCTGTATCTTATAAAAAACAGGGAAAAAGGAATTATGATGGAAAGAGGAGAGGGCCATAATGTATTTTTGAAGGATAAGGATATTGTTCTCCTGCAAAAAGGTGTTGCATGCCTGAATGAAAAATGCCCTCACTGCGGAATTGATATAGAAGGAAACTTCAATTACTGCCCCGGCTGTGGAAAGCCCTTGGACAAGTAACAGCAGAAATTATTGTCTATTTTTTAAACAGGTACCATAGTTTGCTGTCAAGCTCATATTTTATTTCATATATGTCACAGCTGTTGTGCTGACAGATGAAAACAAGCCGTTTATTTCCGACGGTTTTTTCCTCGTATGTTTTAATGACCTTTTCAACAAAGACGACCTTGTCATCAAGCCTGAATTTTACGGGCTCAATTTTGCCGTCGGTATCAAAAATAGCCATGACCTTAATGGGCTGGTTAAGAATTCTCATGCTACCACTCCTTTACAACAGGCTGCTCATGGCAGGATATTCATCTTCGGGGTAGCCACCAAGCAATGGGCTCAGCTCCGAGTTTGCAAACACGCCTCTTATTATTGCTGTGTCTCCATATTTTTTCCGTATGTTGTCAATTACCTTGTCAAGCTTTTCGTTATTTTCATATGACGCATCCTTAAAAAAACTCAGCTGCTGAAATTCAGTTCTTTCCAGATCCGAAACAGACACTCCCAGCAGACGCAGGGGTCTTTTATCCCAATGCTCGTCAAACAGCTGGCATATATTTGAGTATATGTCTTTTGTGCAGTCTGTGAAACAGGGAAGCTTTTTCTGTCGGGAAATGTACTCCAAATTGCTGTCACGCATACCCACACTCACCACACGGCACATCATGCCTGCTTCTCTCAGTCGCCCGGCTGTGGTTTCCACAAGACTAAGTATAACCGCATGGGCTGTCTCGGTGTCCTCCACGTTAAATTTTAGAGTGCTGCTGTTGCCGATGCTCTTGACATCAGACCTTGATTTAAAAACTGAGCTGTCCTGTCCGTTGGCGTACGCGTGTATCAGACGTCCGTATGATTTAAGGCAGCTGTACAGAAGTTTTAAATTTGTATTTGCTAAATCACCTATGGTGTAGATTCCCAGTCTGTTAAGCTTCGGTTTTGTGCGGCGGCCAACCATAAAAAGGTCTTCCACCGGAAGGGGCCACAATTTTTCCGCTATTTCTTCATGGAAGCATGTGTGGCATTTATCGGGTTTTTCAAAATCTCCTGCCATTTTGGCAAGTAGCTTGTTTTCAGATATTCCAATATTTACTGTATAGCCGAAATTGTCATGTACGCCGACCCTGATTTTATCAGCCAGGCTGCGCGCCGAAGTCCTGTCCATATCGGTGAAGCGCATAAAGCACTCATCNNTGTCTTGCCTCAAAAAGTGATTCGCCGGTTCTTATGTTGAATTTTTTTGCAGAGATGGATTTCGCCAGCACAATACCGTGCCTGCTTTTTTCGTTTCCGCCTATTACAGAAGGCACCTGCCTTATGTCACGCTCAATTCCTCTTTGCTTTTCGTAAGCAGCAGTCCAGCTCAAAAATGCGGAGTTTACATCTATGTGCATAATGATATCAGACATACTCCCTCCAATCACACGAACAAATGTTCGTATAGTTTTGAGATAATTATATCATTATTTTCAATATAGTAAAGATAATTTTTGTGTTATTTTTGGAAAAGTTAGACTGTCATGCGACAATAAAAAAGGCACCTGTGAGTGCCTTATTGGGAAGTTTCTTCGGTTGGTATTTTTATGGTGCGTTTAAAAATTTCATTCAGATTCAAATTTGTTATGAGTACGCCTGCAAATTTAACGGCGACACCCACCCACTGCATGGCTGAAAGCTGCTCCTTAAGCACAAACATTGAGGATAGCAGAGAAACAGCAGGAACCATGAGAGGAAGCGGTGCTACCTTTCCCATTGGATACTTGCCCAGCAGTACGTTCCATACACCGTATCCGAACAGTGTTGCGCCACAGGCAAGGTAAATAATTGCAAAAATGGATGTACTGCTTAAGTTCAAAACTATATTGAGAAGTTCGTGGGGTGAATTAAGCGACATCGCTATAATAAGCATGGGGATTGGAGGAATTAATCCGGACCATACAACCATGCTGAACATGTTGAGCTTTTTGCCCTGGGCGGCTGNNTCAGCCACTATGTTGGATGCAGCCCAGAAAAACGGAGCGAGAATATTCAGAGAAATTGCGGCAAAGGGTATGGAAGTCACTCCGTTTCCGGTGTTTGCCAACGCTATTACGGCAAGGCCCGCTGTAGCCACAAATATACCTGCCACCTGCTTTGCTTTCATCTTTTCATTCAGGAATAGCATTGCCAGAACGGGAGATATAAAAGCCTGTATCTGAAGGACTATTGATGAAATTCCCGTGGGCATACCTATTTCTATGGCGTAAAACAGACATGCAAACTGCCCCACGCCAACAAAGAGACCGTACAATATTATATATTTCCATTCCGTATCCGGTTTTTTAACAAAAAAGATAGCAGGAAAAACAGTAAATACGTATCTGAGGGCCACAAGAAGCATGGAAGGTACGCCCCCAAGACCAATTTTTATTACGGTGAAATTAAAACCCCATACAATTACCAGCAGCACTGCCAGCATAGCATCATTTTTCTTCATCTTCAATTCTCCATCATAAGCAGGATATATTTTTTTACAGCCTTCAGTGAGCCGTACAATATTCTCAGTATATTTACAATACCATATTTTGTAATCATCTCTGTATTTTTGTTCACAAGCATGTTTACATATAAATTAGTCTTCAAAAGCTCCAGGTAATAATCTCTCAGACTCATTTGTGAGGGCCTTATCATAACCTGGCCGAAGCTCCATTTTTCAAAGTTATCAGCACCGTACAAAAGTCTTTCACGGTATTCCTCGTACATGGGAAGGTTGGGGAAAGGAGTTAGGGGGCTGATTGAAGTAATCTGGGGTTTGAGGGCCTTAATATATTTTCTGAACAGCTTGAAGTCCTTCTTGCTCCAGTCGGGATGGGCCATAAAGGATGCCCACACATCAATATTCAGGTTACGTAGTATTTCCGCAGCCTCGAAGTTGTCAGAAGTGCTTGACTTCTTGCGGTAGACCGTCATTTCTTCGTCACTGAATGTTTCGTAGCCAACCAGCAGGGCCTTTAATCCGAGGGACTTAAGCTCCGGTAAGTATTCTCTGTATTCAGTAATTCCTTTTACGGAGGCATACATAATGTAATTTTTATTCAGCTTCAGTTCTTTTACGATACCTATGAAGGTTTCTATTTTTTCTCTGTCAGCAAGGAAGTCATTGTCCATGAACATTATGGTAGGTTCCTTGATTTGCGCTAAATCTTTTTTAGTCAGCTCAAGGTCGATAAGCCTCTCTCTTGCGCCCTCAATTCTCCATCTCAGACAGAAGTCGCATACCTTTTCGCAGCCTGTTCCGAATTCTGCTATTGCCGCAGGTCTGTAGCCGAAATATGAATATTCTTTTCTGTATTTTTCGGTGGAGCTTCTGTGAGGAAGCATGTACTGATTTCTTCCTTTTATACCTGTTGATTCATAATCATATACCCTTGAGCGTATTCCGTCAATAGGTTCTGTTTCGCCCAGAGGCATTGATTCGTAAAATTTTGTAAGATTTTCATGATTGGTATATTCAAAAATATGGTCTACATTTTCGTTGTAAAATCCCTCCGGGTTCAGATAGGACTGGGTTCCTCCCACAACGGTGGTAATGGATGGGTCTGTTTTCTTTATCTCTGCACAGAGAGACAAAACCCTGTTCACATCTATGCATAGGCTTGTGATACCAACTGCCTGGGGGCGGAAGTCAGCAATTTTTTCCGAAATTCCGGTGGATTCAACCATCATATCAAAAATTTCAACTGTATGGGCGTCTTTTAAAACGCCGTATACCATTTCAAGGCCAAGAGGCTCCGAAAACATGAAGTCACTCAGCGTAATGGCCTGTTTTATCCGTGGCGGGCGAACCAAAAGTATTTTCATATGCACCTCACTAAAATATATTGGGTGTAATTCTCTGCTTTATCTGATATCTGTAGAACAGGTTGACAACACAGTAAAATAAGTATTTCCCCGGCTTTTTAAGAAATTCCCTCCGAAGAATATTTCTTTTGACAATTGATTTATAGGTGAACAATGACTCGTACAAGCTCCAGTATGCCTTTGTCAGTTCCTCCGGCGTCATCTTCAGTGGAGTGTGCACAGCCTCCGTTCCGTCAAAGGAATAAATGTTGTCATTACANNTCCTTCATATCCTTGAAAAATTTTGTTCCCGGTATGGGAGTGAGTATATAGAAACGGGGAACGGATATTTTATTTTCTTCAATAAACAGTTTCGTTAATTTGATTGATTCAAGGGTATCGCCGTCACCGCCGACTACCATTTCGGTTGAAACGTCAATTCCGTGAGCCTGTATGTTTTCGATGAGCTGTGGATATTTATCCGGATTTGCCCATCCCTTGTTCATTC
>DOON01000237.1:4541-5901 GCA_003514865.1 Clostridiales bacterium | reverse complement strand
CTTCTGTATATTGACAGGTGCAACAAGGTTTGAGTTGCTGCCTACGAATGCACCATCTCCTATTACTGTTTTGTGCTTATTTTTTCCGTCATAATTTACAAATACTACGCCGCAGCCTATATTTACGTCTTTTCCAACTTCCGCGTCTCCAACGTATGCCAGGTGAGACACCTTGGAATTATCCCCTATGGTTGATTTTTTAATTTCCACAAAGTCGCCGATTTTCACATTTTTTCCCACGCTGGACTCTGGTCTCAGATACGCGAATGGTCCCACTGTGGTTCTTTCGTCTATAAATGATTCCACAACCTTGGACATTTCAATTGAAACATTGCTGGAAACGGTGGAATTCACAATTCTCGCATCCGGTCCTATAACGCAGCATTCACCTATTACGGTTTTTCCCTCAATGAATGTGCCGGGATATATAACTGAATCCCTTCCTATTACCACAGAATCCTCAATGTATGTACGCTGTGGGTCAATTATGGTAACTCCCGAAACCATGAGCCTTTTATTTATCCTGTCCCTCATTATTTCGGTTACCTCAGCAAGCTGCACTCGGTCGTTCACAGCCTTTATATCTGTGGCATCCTCCAGCACCCATCCGCCTATTTTATGACCTTCAGTATTTAAAACCTTAATCGTGTCCGTAAGGTAGTATTCCCCTTGTGAATTGTTTGTATCAATTTTTTTAAGGGCATATTTCAGCATATTTCCGCTGAAACAGTAAATTCCTGTGTTTATTTCATGTAATTTTCTTACTTCCTCCGATGCATCCTTTTCCTCAACTATATTCATAATGGACAAATCGTCATTTCTCACAATTCTTCCGTAGCCCTTTGGATTATCAAGATACGCAGTCATAACAGATGCCGCATATTTGTTTTCTTCATGGTATTCAATGACNNCGTCTCCCACCAGAATCACAGCAGTATCGCCGTCATCAATATATTCCTGAGCCGACATAACCGCGTAGCCCGTTCCGTAAGGAGCACCTTCACCTGTGGGCTGTTCAACCGCAATTACATTCATATCACTTATATTATGTCCCACTTTGTCCTTTCCATGTCCAAGAACCACAATATTTTTTTGTATTCCTGAATTTTGTGCTGCTTCAATGACATATCTTATCATTTCCTTGCCGCATACCTTATGCAGAGTTTTAGGAGTGTCCGACTTCATTCTTGTTCCTTCACCGGCCGCCAAAATAATTGACATATTCATATTGTTTCTCCTTAAATTGTAATTCTGAACTATTATATTACATATGCTATATTAAGTCAAAAAATTTTAATTTCCATAACAAAATTTATATTTAAAGTCCCCAGCCATTTTTTCTCCCTGACGGTCGGAAAAA
>DOON01000237.1:0-4444 GCA_003514865.1 Clostridiales bacterium | reverse complement strand
GAAAAATGGGGTTAGGGCATAATAAAAGGGTCTTTTGACAAGACCCGGATACTGTTGATTGTAAAATCATCAGTCATGGCGCTATAGAAGAGCTGCTTCTTCAGTTTCATCTTCTTCTAAGCGCTTTTCTTCATAAGCCTTAAAAACAGCTTCCGCGACAAGGTTTCTTGTTTCAGAATTTATAGGATGCGCTATATCCTTAAACTCTCCATCCGGCATCTTTCTGCTGGGCATAGCAATAAACAAGCCTTCTTGTCCTTCAATAATCTTAATGTCATGAACCACGAAGCAATCATCAAATGTTACGGAAACGATTGCCTTCNNAAAAATGCAAAAAACATTTTCATTTTTTGTAAAAAAAGCCTAATTTTATTTTAGCAATTTAAAATTAGGCTGTATATCAATGATTCCATCCTTTTCCATAACCTTGTTCAATATGAGAAGTGATGTGTAATCATCCACAAGCTTCTTTTCCGGTTCCCTTGTTTCGATAACAACCGCCGTTCCCACAACCTCTGCATTGAATTCTCTCATCATGTCGGCCATGCCCTTGCATGTACCTCCGCCCTTCATGAAATCATCAATTATTAGAACACGGGAATTCTCTTTCAGTGATCTTCTTGACAAAGACATTGTCTGTATGCTGTTGGAAGAACCCGAAACGTAATTTATATTAACGGTGGTTCCTTCTGTAACCTTGTTGTTCCTCCTTATAACAGCCACAGGAACATTCAGCTTCTGCCCGGTTAAAATAGCAACCGGTATCCCCTTGGTTTCCACAGTTATGATGCAGTCAATTTTCTTATTTGAAAATTCAGATGATATTACTCTTGCAATATTTGTAATGATACTGGGATTATTGAATATGTCCGTAACATATATAAATCCGCCGGGAAGTATCCTGCTTTTATTGGAAAAAAGATCACACAATTCATTCAGTATATTCTTTTTTTCTTCAATTCCAAGAGCAGGAATAAATACAGCCCCTCCCGCCGCACCGGATATTGTTTCTATTCTGCCGTACTCAAGCTCGGCAACCAGCTGCTTTACAATTGCAACATCCTCACTGATTGTGGATTTTGCCGCATTAAAAATTTCCGAAAAATAGTTGTAAGAAAAGATGTAGTTTGGCTTTTCCGCGAAAATTTTCATTAAGGCGCCGATTCTTTGGTTTCTTTTATATTTTTTCATAATTGCTCCGCACGAATATTTTTTATTAATTATATATCAATTGTTCGCGATTTTCAAGAATCATTTTCATAACTTATGCTTTTTTCCGTCTGAGCAGGCTTAGTCCGCCTTCCGCTGTCAGTACAGCTAAAAATATGATGGCAAATCCTAATATTGTCATGAATGAATACTTCTCCTTAAGAAAAATTACTCCCAAAATGCTTCCTATTACTGCTTCAAGGCTCAAAATAATCGCCGCATGGGTGGCAGAAGTGTATTTTTGCCCTGTTGTCTGCATCAGAAAGCAAAGCATGGTATTTATCAATCCAAGATAAAGTATGCTCACAGTTCCGCCTGCATTAAAATACATACTCTTTCCCTCTATAACCACCATCACTAAAAATATCACTGTGCAAGTCAGAATCTGGACGGTCGCTATGATGATCGGGTCCTTGTCAGCTGCAAATATTCCAGTTGCTACCACCTGCCACGCAAATAAAATTGCACACATAAATGTAATCAAATCCCAGTAATTAAACTTACCAAAATTTTTAAAATCCACAGTCAGCATCAATATGCCCGCAAACATCATCATTGCTGCAATGATGTTGTCCTTCTTCGGCTTTATTTTTGTTGCCATCCAGTAGAAAAACGGAACCATGACAACATTTGAGCCTGTCAGAAACGCTGCGTTACCAGCGGTTGTCCCTTCCATTCCCACGGTCTGAAAAACATATCCCACGGCCAGCAACACTCCCATTATTATTCCTGCCTTGTAATCCGCCTTAACGGCAGTCTTCATCTTCTTCCAAAATACAATCATCAACACTGCCGATGCAACTATAAATTTAAGAAAAAGAAGCTGTGTGGATGTAAATATATCAAGTGCATATTTTGTTACCGTAAAACCGGTTCCCCAAAAAAACGCAACCATAAAAAGCATCAGATCAGCCTGCTTTGATGTTAACTCTCTCATAATTCCTCCAATTTTGTCAGTTCAATTCTCCGCCGGCATATATTATCGATGCTTCGGTCAATATTTCCATAGGGTTGATAAAAGGTCCCTCAAACTTATAAAGATACTGCGCGGATGAAAGCTCTGTACAACCCAGCAGGAATGTATCAGCTCCCATGGACTTCAGCTCTTCAACGCATTCAAACATAAGGTCAGTTCCTTCGTCATACTTCCCGCTCTTTATGATATCATATATGAATTTCATTATTTTTTCCTGTGTTTTGTCAGGTATTACAGTCTTAATTCCCGCTTCGGAATAATATCTTTCATACAGCTTTGATTTTATGGTTCCATCCGTTGCCATTATTCCTACAACTGTGTCTCTGCCATACTTTTCATGTGTATATTTCACCGTTTCAGAAAGCATATTTACAAATGGTATTTCAACTTTTGCCTTTACATCATCTATAAAATAATGAGCCGTGTTGCACGGCATGATTAAAAAATCCGAACCGCTCTGCTTGAGAATCTCCGCCGATTTCACAAGCTGTGGAACAGGGTCCTCTCCTTCCGCTATGATTGCTTTTGTCCTGTCCGGTATATTTGTATTGCTGTCGATTAAAACATGTAAGTGCTCCTGGTCCTTTGCCGCCTTAGTCCTCAAAACTATCCTGCGATATAAATCAACTGTAGCAAGAGGCCCCATTCCCCCTATAATTCCGATAGTCTTCATCTTTTCACCTCAAATTAGTAATTAAGCAAATTATACCACAGTACTCGCGCTGTAACAACTGGTATTTCAAGACACAGCGCAGTCTCATTCACCAAAGCATTTGCTCCCGCTGGTCGCAAATGGGGTTAGGACATAAAAAAACAAGCCTCAGCTTGTTTTTTTATGTTTGTGTGTTTTAGCACAGCCCCAGGTAATTGACTCCGTCCTCGGGTATTATTATATCAACATTTATGTCCTCTCCGTACTTCCCCGATGCAAACATCGTATAATGCATTCCCGGTGCAAAGTCCACATTCAATGCCTTAACCTCTTTTTTGCTTCCCTTTTCTATCAGCGTAAGATTATAGAGACCTGATGGAACGGCGACATTGCCGGAAACATCACTGTATTTTATGCCCGCAAACAACACAGTGCCGTCATCCGCAGCCAGCTCAAGATCCGGTGCTCCGAATGCAAGATTTGCAAACCTGATGGATGACATTTTTCCTGTCATGTAATTTTCCTTTGCTTCAGGTATCATTAAAACACTTATGTCTGCCGGGTCGCTGTCGTCCTCAGATATTACACCTGTATATGTCATATTGCGGCTGATATCGATACTTGATTCAAAAATCAGCTCTTTAGGCTCATCATAATTAAATATTTTTATTTCATACTGCTTAGGTGAAACCTGAGCATACCGTGTAAACTCGCCTTCCTTCAAATTTTCCGCCATCATTATTTCATTTACGTGGACATCAAGTGCAGTATCGGCACATGAATTAAGTATCCTTAAAAAGGATTTCTCACAATAACAATTATTCGTCTGCCCGTACACCCTGCTGTCATAGTTCATATATCCATTAAACCTAGGATACGGGATATACGGGTAATTATTGTAGAAATTCCCCATTGCATTATTCATAAATTCACCCCTTTTCACTACATTATATGAAAAGGGGTGTTAATTGTTCAGTTCTCTATATGAAACTTTCAGGGAAGCTGACGTATTTTTTAATAATTGACACGAATTTTTCCAGATGCTTTTTATCTGTCTCATCAAATCTTTCTATCACGGGACTGTCACAATCCAGAACTCCCATCAGCCTGCCGTCCTTTATTACAGGCACCACAATTTCAGAATTTGAAGCCGAATCACAGGCGATATGTCCGGGAAATTCGTGCACATTTTTCACCAGCTGTGTTTCCCTCAATTCCGCAGCGGTGCCGCACACACCCTTTCCAATACTGATGTGGGTGCACGCAGGTTTTCCCTGGAACGGTCCCAAAACAAGCTCGCCGTTTTTATAGAGATAAAACCCCGCCCAGTTAATATCCTCCAGCAGCAGCCAAAGAACGGCAGAGGCATTGGCAAGATTTGCAAGCCAGTCCGGCTCCTCACATATGAGTCCCGTGAGCTTCATATTCAGATAATTATAAAATTTATCCTTGTTTTCAAATTCGATTTTTTCAATATTGTTCATATACGCTCTCCTGTTATTTTCTAACTCGCCATCGAGTCGTAATTTCTTGAATTGTATATTCCAAGAAGCTCCTTTTCAGTTATGTCTCTGTTCCTAACGTCAAGCACAACTCTTCCTCTGTCA
>DOON01000036.1 GCA_003514865.1 Clostridiales bacterium | reverse complement strand
CTGCAGGTATTAACCTAGACAGTGAATTTGTTTTGAATCGTGCAACCCTTGTGGTTGATAACTGGACAATGTATGAGGCATGGAAAGAGGAGCTGTCATATCCGTACAGTGCGGTTATGGGATTAATCGGAACCTACTATCTTGACTGGATTCATGAAGGAAAGATGGACCCTTCTCAAATAATTAATTTGGGGGATATTGTTGCCGGGAAGCTAATCGGGCGCAAAAGTGGCGATGAGAAAATAATTTTCGGCATGGGCGGTATGCCTGTTTATGATGTTGCCTGGAGCTATGAGGTTTACAACAGGGCATTGGATATGGGAATAGGTACAAGTCTAAATCTTTGGGATACACCGTATCTCTATTGACGATAAGCACATAACCTTAAAAGAGCAGCATGATAAAATACTGCTTCTTTAAGGTTTTTTTTATTTCACAGGGAAGTGAATTTGTTAAAAATAATTTCGATATATATTGACATTAAAAATGGTATATGATATGATTTAAAAAAATACTCCTTATCAAGAGTGGTGGAGGGACGAGGCCCAATGAAACCCGGCAGCCTGATTATTCAAGGTGCCAATTCCCGCGGATATCCGAAAGATGAGGCAAATTAGACAATGGACCTCTTCTGCGGAAGGGTTTTTTTTATTTGAAGTTGGTTTATACCGATTTAAAGAAAGGAATAGAACTATGAAAAAATGGTTATTTACATCTGAATCAGTTACAGAAGGCCATCCTGACAAAATGTGTGATCAGATATCAGATGGTATTTTGGATGCGATTATGGAACAAGATCCAAATGGAAGAGTTGCCTGTGAAACAGTTACTAAAACAGGATTTGTGCTTGTAGCAGGAGAAATCAGCACAAGCTGCTATATTGATATACCTAAAATAGTCAGAAATACTGTTAAGAATATAGGATATGACAACGCAGAATACGGCTTTGATTACAAGACCTGCGCCGTATTTACATCAATTGAAGAACAGTCCCAGGATATAGCAATGGGTGTGGATGAAGCAGATGAGTACAAAAAAGATGATCAGGATACAAACGACATGATAGGTGCTGGAGATCAGGGCATGATGTTTGGATTTGCGTGCAATGAAACGCCTGAACTGATGCCTATGCCCATATACCTGGCTCATAAGCTGGCGCTTAAATTAACAGAGGTTAGAAAGAACAATCTTGTAAGCTATTTAAGACCGGACGGTAAAACTCAGGTTACTGTTGAATACCATGACAACAAGCCTGTAAGAGTGGACACTATTGTTATATCCACACAGCACGGACCGGATGCTGACAGAGCAACAATCGAAAGAGATTTGATTGAGCACGTTATTAAGACTACTGTACCTGCAGAGCTGCTGGACGAGGATACAAAGTATTTCATCAATCCTACAGGAAGATTTGTAATAGGCGGACCTCAGGGAGACTCAGGACTTACGGGAAGGAAGATAATTGTTGACACCTACGGCGGATATGCACGTCATGGCGGCGGAGCATTTTCAGGAAAGGATCCCACAAAGGTTGACCGTTCCGCAGCATATGCAGCGAGACACATTGCAAAAAATATAGTTGCCGCAGGGCTTGCCGATAAGTGTGAAGTTGAGCTTGCCTATGCTATAGGAGTTGCAAAGCCTGTTTCAATAATGGTTGAAACTTTCGGAACAAACAAGGTTGATGAAGCAATAATAGAGAAGGCCGTTGCAGAAAACTTTGACCTGAGACNNGCAATTATTGAGAGATTCAATCTCAGAAGGCCTATATACCAGCAGGTGGCTGCTTACGGACATTTCGGAAGAGATGATCTTGATCTTCCATGGGAAAAGACAGATAAGGCTGAAGTATTGAAAAAATATTTATAATTGATTAGAGGCTGCTGCATTTAATGAATGTCACTTTGATATCGGAGTTTTCATATTTATATATGAAGGCCGCGTTATTATGGCATCACGTTAATGCAGCAGCTATATTTTTAATTAAGGAGAACATTTATCTAATGCTGGAAAGAAGTTCAGGAATACTCCTGCCTATAAGCTCACTTCCATCTAGGTACGGCATAGGTACATTAGGGAAGGAAGCATTTGATTTTGTGGATTTTTTACATTCATGTAAACAGAGATACTGGCAGCTTTTGCCCATGGGTCCTGTTTCGTATGGAGATTCTCCGTATGCGTCATTTTCGGTATTTGCGGGCAATCCGTACTACATAGATCTTCAGGCTTTAATAGAGGAGGGGATTTTGGCTCATAAAGACTGCGAAGTACTGAATTCAGACGATGAATATGTGGATTACGGCAAGCAGTTTAATTATAGATATAGAATATTGTATAAGGCATTTGCTAATTCAAAAGAGAAATACAGACGTGAAATAAACGAGTTCGCGCTTAAAAATCAATGGGTGCACGATTATTCTCTGTTTATGGCACTTAAGTATTATAATAAGCAGAAGCCTTGGTATGAATGGGAAGAGAAAATCGCAGAAAGAGACAGGGAGGAGATTGAAAAATACCGGCATATCCTCAAAGAAGAGATAGAGTTTTGGACATTTTTACAATATGTATTTTATGAGCAATATTATAAATTAAAGAATTATGCCCACAGTAGAGGAGTGCTCTTCATAGGAGATATTCCTATTTATACAGCAGAGGACAGCGTTGAGGCCTGGGCAGAAGGAAGACTGTTTATGAAATTGGTTGCAGGAGTTCCGCCGGATGCATTTTCCGACGAAGGCCAGCTCTGGGGAAATCCTGTATATAACTGGGGATATCTTAGAGAAAATTCCTACGAATGGTGGATAAAAAGATTAAAGTGGTCTCTAAATCTGTATGACACTGTCAGAATAGACCATTTCAGAGGATTTGATGAGTTCTGGGCCGTTGAGAGGGGCTCCGAAAATGCAATTGATGGTAAGTGGCTGCCGTCAGAGGGCAGAGAATTGTTCAACCGTGCCGTAAATGAAATAAAAAATCTCAGTATCATTGCGGAGGATTTGGGAATTATTACAGACAGTGTCGTAAGACTGAGAAAGGAATTTGGCTTTCCCGGTATGAAAATACTTCAGTTTGCATTTGACGGTAATCCAGAGAACCCATATCTGCCTGGAAATTACGAGGAAAATTCAGTTGCATACACAGGAACCCATGACAATGATACTTTGAAGGGATGGTATGAAAAGCTTGATGAAAGTGTGAAGAAATATGTTTTAAAAAGTTTGAATATATCCGGGCATGCAGAAGAGGACAGCATAATATTCTCAATGATAGAAAAAGTCTTAGCCGGTAAATCGTGCCTGAGTATAATTCCGATGCAGGATTATTTATGTTTGTGTTCAGAGGCAAGAATGAACGTGCCTTCAACTCTGGGGGACAACTGGACCTGGAGGCTGAAAAAGGAAATGATTACACAGGAGCTTGCGGAAAAAATAAAAGCTATTACAGTATTAAACAACAGGGCTAAGTGAACAGGCGCAGGGAAGCGTGCAGCTCCTGCGCTTTGTTATTTGAAGTTCATGAGCACAACCCCTGCCACAGCCATTGTAATTCCAATCACCTTGTACATGCTCATATATTCGTGAAAAATCAAAACTCCGATAATTACTGAAAGTATGTTGACTATTGCAGAAGAAAACGGAACGATGAAGCTTAAATCATTTTTAACCACTATACCTGTCCACAGCACAAAGCTTGTGATGTAAAATAACAGCGCAAATATCATTTTTATGCTTATATTAAGGAAGAACGCACCGTTCTGAAATCCAAGACCAATAGGCTGAGCCGAGAGCTTCATCATGAAAAGTCCAAGAACAGTAAAAAAAATGTATGCAATAAAATTATTCAAGATATTCCTCCATTATTATTTTCATTTAAATCGACCGAGCATGCTAATACCAGGAAAGGAAACAAAAGAAATATAAACCATAAGTATCTGTAGTCCTGTGCAGGCATAGTCAGGAACACTATTATCCCGTTGCATACCGGCGGTATAAACAAACCAATTCTTTTGTCCCTTTCGAGCAGCAGATACATAATCAATATGAATTCCAGCACAAGGTAAAATCCTGTGCGCCATATTAATGTATTAGACAGATATGTTTCCATCAATGTGGCGGATGCAAGCAGCTTCACAGCATCAGTCAATTTGTTTTCTGTTCTTTCAACTCCGAATTCATCTGTCATTTCCTTCTGTATCACTGTTGTATATGCGTTGTTGTAGCTGAATCTGTCGTTTGTAACAGACCACATTGTACCAGAAAGATTAAATTTATCGCCTAAGATTACACCAGGATGCTTAAATGCAGCTTCAATATAAATTCTTATTGCGTCTCCGGTGCTTATTCTTGAGAGGTTATTTAAAAACCTCGGTGTATTGCTTGATATTGTATCAGCAAAATACGGATTGTAGAATTCATTCATCTGCTTTGGAGTGCATACCGTTTCAATTGTTTTTCTGCTTTCCTCATTTAAATCATTCTCATTTCCGGAGACATAAACGGCGGAGTATCCCTGATATATGGGGCGGAGCTTCATTCCCGGAGGATTAGGCAGCGCATTGAGCTGCTTTGGGATTATTACGCTTATGAGAAAAAACACAATAAGTGAAGCTACTGCCGAAGCAAAATAATTTCTTGTTTGAATTTTATTTCTGCTTCTGTACACATATGCAAATGCAAATATAAGCATAGCTATGTAAGCTAAAATTCCGTTAAACCGGAATAAAGAAATTGCAAGCACGCACAAAGCAAATTCAACAGCATGGAAGTGTTTAGAGAAGTAGCTTTTTTCCATACTCATCCTGAAAAGTATCAATGTACTCCAAAGAATACCAACAGTAAAGGGTATATCTTTCCACTGTGTCACGACGTTTATTCCTACCGATGGTATAATAGACATAATTATTGCAGACAAATATATTATTTGCCATTTGATCTTATATTTAAGCAGTGCTGCATAAAAAGCTGATGTTACCGCAGCAAAAAAGAGTATCTGAAATATTGTTATTATGGCATAGTTATTCCATATTTTCAGTAGCAGTCCTATGAATAATGTATGCCCTATGGGGTGCCACGTGTTGAAGGGGATAATTCCCTTAAGCTGACTCACTTGGTTGTATGTATCGTATGACATATTGCCCGGATACAATGCGTAAAAATAAATGCTCAATATAGCAGCCTGTATGAAAAACAAAGCTGTGTAATGAATTCTCAGACTCAATCGTGTTTTTTCAGCCTTATATCCTTTTATCGTTACATCTTCCTTCAATATGTGAAATATTTCCTTCGAAAAGACTACATATATTGATACAGGTATTGTCAGGAGAAGGAAGTATTGCATATAATCAAGACTCATCCAACGTCCGGACTCTTCATATAAAAGCGCCTTTCCAAAATATAAAAAGCTTACTGCAAACACACAAAGGCCAATATATAAAACAGATGAAGCGTTCGTTACCGCCTTTACTTTTCTGCAAGAGGTTCTTTTATTTGATTTCAGCCACATAATTGAAGCAAATGAAATTGAGGAAATCAGCACTCCGATTAGGAGGTCCTTTGGAAGCAGCAACTGCTTCCAATTATAGTAAAATGATGCGTAAATCAATATATTTGAATATATAATCCAAAGAATATATCCTAAAGTTCTATTAAATGATTTCATTGTACACCTACTTAATGCCTGAAAGTTCCTTTCTCAGCAATGCAATTTCCTGTGCTATCCTTATTGATTTTTTCTTGGTTTCCGACATTGAAAACGACATGCTCATTATATTGATAATCAGCAGAGATATAGCAATAAAGAATATGGCATTAGTTGATTCGTGTATTCCCAGCAGTGTGGCTATTTCATCTATTGTTCCGGGAAATACTGACATTACAATAACCGCTAAAAAACTCAAAAACCAGGGCATTGAAAATTTTACACTGTATTTCTGCCGACAGATATTTACGACCAAATAAATAATTATGCATACTGACAGCACGATACACCAAACTTGAGTAAGCAGATTCATTATCTCACCTTCTTCTGAAATTATAGTTTTTTGAAGTAATCAATGATGATGGACAGACCGACCTTCAGCATGTAATAAACCGACTGAAAGCTTTTTATTGAAGAGCTTCCTCCATTTCGGGCGCGCATCATTACTGGAACCTCTGTAATACGGTAGTTTTTGCGTATGCAGAATGCAATGGTCTCGGGCTCAGGATAATCATATGGATAATATTCGGCAAAGGATTCTATAACCTTTCTGTTTATCATGCGAAAACCTGATGTTACATCCTTTACTTCCTGCTTATGAAGTATCTTGATAAGCTTGGAGAGAGCCATAATGCCTGTTCTTCTCAGGGCGGTTGACTGAAATCCTTCTTTTGTTATATATCTTGAGCCTATTATCATATCACTTCCTGTTTCAAGCATTTTCCTGTACATACTGTCTATATATTTTGCGTCATGCTGACCGTCGCCGTCAAATTGAACGGCGATATCATAGCCTTTTTCCAGTGCGTATAAATATCCTGTCTGCACACTTGCACCAATACCTAAGTTAACAGGCAGAGTAATTACATTAAAGCCCTCTTCCCTGCATAGCTCCAAGGTATCATCTGTTGAACCGTCGTTTATTATTACATAGTCATAACTATGTGCATTTTCTTTGAGGTCATATATTACGTGCATAAGGCTGCTCTCTTCGTTATATGCCGGTATAATTACTATTTTTTTCATATGTTCACCTGATGTATACTACATCTAATTGTCCTTGACAAATACCACCTTGCCGTTTTCTATTCTCACCAGAAGCACATTCTCCATCGTTTTGTAAATAACTTTTCCGCGCTCATCAATAATCATCATCTTATGAGGTGATTCGCTTTTTTTATCAAATACAGCAACCATGTATCCGCTTTGTATTTCAAGGCTTTTGAGTTTGCCTCCTGGATTCACCGAATCATTCCTGCCATATATATAAAGCTGATTGCCATCATACAATGAATAATATATCATCCCTTTAAGCACGCTGAAATTAGCTACAGGCTTACTTATTAGCTTTTCCGCACTGCCTCCGACGGTGGGAACTCTGTAGAGGGAATTATTTAAATCGGTAAAATATATTGTATTTTCAAATATTTTAAACCCGGATACCGACTCTTTACAAACTTTTTCTGTTATTCCAGTATTTATATTGATTTTATAAATTCCTGCAGATAAATCAGTGTTGTCTTTGTCGGGAGTTCCAAGTACAAAGATTTCATCGTTTATAAGATACAGGTCCTTACTTTGAATTCCAGACATTGAACCGGAATTTTTATCTGCTGTCCAAACCCATCCGTATAAATATTCCTGATTTCCCACGCTTTTATAGGAGGCCTCTCCGGTTTTTCTTATTTGAAGGTTGTTCTTCGCAGGCGGAAAGCTTTGATTTACGCGAATTTGATAATCATCATAAATTTTCATAACAGAATAGCCTGCGTCAAGCTCACGGAAAGAGCCGTCTTCATTAAGCAGTATGAGGTGGTCTGAACCTGTGGTTGCCCCTCCTGTATGGTAGCTTAGCAAAATCATTCCATTTTCGGTCTTAAGTGATGCATAAACATATTTTGCACCGTAGCCGGTTTCAGGAAGCTGATAAATTTTTTTCCTTTCGTGAGGTCTTGCCACAGGGGATTGATAGATAATACCGTTAGACCCTTCATAGTAAAAATAATCACCTGCCATTGTGAAGGCGCCCTTTTCTCCGTTTTCACGTGTTGCTATTGGAAGGGTAAGCTGCCCTGCCGAGCTTTCGTTTTCTGTTGAAGTTATAATCAATCCATTGATGCTGTCAAATGAATATTTCCAGCCGAATTCTTCTACGGCAAACTGCCATGTTAACGGAAAATATGTTATATTTCTGAAAAACAGCAGAGGATATTCCTGCTTTGAATTATCAATTTTTTTCCCGTTTACTTTGATTCTAAAACCGGCAATTTTTGCTGTGTAAGCGGCACTGTTAGGGNNTTCCAGCCCAAGAAATCTGCAGTCATAGTATGTCATTGGAGAATATGTTATACCTTTATAAATAATCAAAGGGTATTGACTTGTTTTATTATCAATTAAGATTCCGTTTATAGTTACGGGAAAAGACGGCAGCTTCACGGTAACACTACCTTCATTTGCATATGTTTTCGGAATGAACATACCTGTTGTTAAAATTACTGTCATTAGCACAATCAGCAGTCGCTTTTTCATTGTTTTCTCCTGTTATTTTCTAGATATTTCTATTTCTAATTATTATCAAGCTGGTTGAGGTCAATAATTACGACTTCTGCGGAGGAAGGCTCAAATTCATGTTCATCTGCCAATGCATTATCCGGCATCTGCTCATTATTTCCATTTGTTCCGTCTATACTGGAATTCATATCCTCACCGGTATCTTCATCTGTATCATCATTTGAATTTACAGTATTATCTCCTTGAGCCATATTGTCAGGGGTATGTGGAGGAACTGTTGAGGCTGTAATTTCNNCATCTTTTAAAACCCTGATATCGCAGGAAACCTCTAGGTCGTCATTTGCCCTTCGGCACATTATGTGTACGAAAGGGTTGAACCAGTGAATGGAGCATACTATGAGAAGCATAAATTTATATGCCGTATCATATCGCTTGATATGTATAATCTCATGACTTAAAATCATTTTCCTCTTTATGTAGTCGTAATCTTCTCTTGGAATCAGCAGCATTGGCTTGAAAATGCCTACCACCATCGGCCCTGTTATTTTTT
>DOON01000037.1 GCA_003514865.1 Clostridiales bacterium | reverse complement strand
AAATAGGAAAAATTATAAAGAACTTTCCCGACACTGTTTACATAGTTGACGGCGTTGCTGCAACAGCAGGTGAAAGAGAATATGTTGACGAATACGGAATAGACATATTATTTACTGGATCTCAGAAAGCATTCGGTGTTGCTCCTGGTCTGCTTATTTTATGGGCAGGTAAAAAAGCTCTTGAAAGAAGAACATCATTGGGAACAATCCCTGAATACTATATTGACTTTGAAAAATGGATCCCTATAATGAACGATCCTACAAAATATTTTGCAACTCCTGCAGTTAACATGATATGGGCTCTGAAGGAATCTGTGAGATTAATAAATGAAGAAGGCGCAGAAGCAAGATATGACAGACATATAAAGGTTTCAGAAGCAATAAATGCCGCTCTTGAAGCAATGGGCTTCAAGCTTCTTACTGCAGAAGGCAACAGATGCTCAACACTTTCAAACATTCTGTATCCTGAAGGCATAGATGATGTTCAGTTCAGAACAACATTAGCTGCAGAGGGCGTTATGGTAGCAGGCGGCTTGGCCGCATATGCAGGAAAAATGTTCAGACTGGGCCACATGGGCAACATTGATGACCACACTGTATATTCAACAATTGCTGCTATTGAGAGAACACTGACTAAATTAAACTATACATATGAAAAAGGTATAGGCTTAAAAACACTGCTAGAAAGAATGTAAAAATATATCCTTCAATGAAAAATGCACCCTTTCCGGACACAGTCCGTGATTAAGGGTGCATTTTTTCAGATGGTGGAGCCTGCCTCTAAGCCTGTTTTCATATTAAACGGTTTCCTACTACCAATGCTTTTGTGATTGTGAGTCCAATACCGGTTCCCCCGGTTTGACGACTCCTTGATAAGTCACTTCGATAAAATCTTTCATATGGATGGTTTCATTACACATTTAAATCATGTCCTTATTATGAAGAAAATTTGTATATTTAATATATTATTCTTCATAAATTCTCCATAATTATTATGTATTATTAATTTAGGATTTTTAATTGTTACGATTATTGTACAATTTAGTCCCCCCCTAAAAAATAAATATGCCTAAGAAATAAGACCTCTCAAGGTCTTATTTTTTAGGTAATAACATCTATATCTTTATTTTTTTCTATACCCTTCACATTGCTTTTTATGTTGGCAGTAATTCCGTTAGGCATACAAACAATAGTTTCATACGCTTCCTTTATCCGCCCTGTTTTTGAACATATACCTTCGGGGCATATTTCTTCATCCATTTCCAACATCCTTACCGCCCCGTTATTAACCTCTATATGCCCAATGTTTTCACCAAATCCAAAACTGTAGATATTAGAAAGAAGGGGCTGCCCATTTTGAATTGTGGCAGCCTCTGCTATTTCTGCATAATTTGCTGCTAGCACCTCTTACATTTTAATTGGACAAAAAATTAATGCTCTTATTACCGGCATTAATTTTTGTTGAACTTATTTAAATTATATTACTCATTATTCTGTTAGATTATTTAATTCAAGTTGTTCACTTGAGTTGTTTTCTTTGATTTCACAGCAACTTGATTTTTTATTCGGCCCTCCGCCTAACATCATCGGTATCATACCAATCATCATAATCGGACAAATAAATGGTGTAATTACCGCCAATATTCTGCTTGCACCCGGGCTGACCTTTGATATAAATGGTAGTGCGGCAAAAATTAATATTGGCAAGCCGCAGCATAGAACCATATGCAGTAAGTGCTTTATCGGGCTGTGATTATGTGCTCCTTTGTTTTCTTTATTATTTCCATGACAATTCATCTTAGTTCCTCCATTGTGCTTTCAATAATTGAAAGTTTAAGTTATATAAAGTTTACAGCATAACTGTGAAGAACTTATGGAGCATTGTCATTATTTATAAACAATTTTCAAAAATAAAATAATACACCCTTGCCGGACATAGGCCGGAATCCAGGGTGCATTTTTCTATTAGCTATTTATTATTTTTCAAGATATGCTNNACAACAGCATCAGATCTTATTACAACATCACTGATTCCTTCACCTCTGTAGACAGCGATGTGCGTGATATTAACATCTAAATCCTTAAAAATTTCAGATATTTCAGCCATGGCTCCGGGTGCATCCGCCGCCTCTATTGTAATTCGACTTCCAACATCCTTAAATCCTAACAGGTCAATGAATGCGTCAAATATATCACTTTCTGTTATTATTCCCACCAGCTTGCCGCCTTCAACAACCGGCAGAGTGCTGATTCTGTGCTGTCTCATTATAACGGCGGCTTCCTCCAGCAGAGAATCTGCTTCGATGGTCACTGGATTTTTTGTCATTGCTTCCTTTACGGTTATCTTTGAAAGCAGGTAATTAATTTCAAAAATACTCAGTGATGTTGCTTTTGTTGGGGATACCTTCTGAATATCTCCCTGTGTCAGAACACCCACGACCTTTTCTCCGTCCACAACAGGCATTCTTTTAAGATTTTTTTCCCTCATTACCTCCACAGCATCCATTATAGGGGCATTAGCTGTAATTGTAATGGGGCTTTTGGTCATTCTGCTTCTTACATACATATTATTCACCTCCCAGATATGCTTTTCTGATTTCATCGCTCTTTGCAAGCTCTTCGCCTGTACCGCTCATTACGATTGCTCCCGTTTCAATTACATATGCCCTGTGGGCTATGGAAAGAGCCATCTTTGCATTTTGCTCAACCAGGAGTATGGTTGTGCCTTCGGCATTTATACTTTTTATTATTTCAAATATTTCTCTTACCAGAAGAGGGGCAAGACCCATGGACGGCTCGTCAAGAAGCAGTATTTTCGGTTTTGACATGAGCGCGCGACCCATGGCAAGCATCTGCTGCTCTCCTCCCGACAATGTTCCTGCCAGCTGCTTTTTACGCTTTCCAAGTATGGGGAAAAGCTCGTAAACATGCTCCATATCTCTTTTGATGTCTGCCTTATCCTTCCTGAGATATGCACCCATTTCCAGATTTTCAACTATGGTCATGGCAGGAAATATTCTTCTTCCTTCAGGGACCTGTGACAGGTTCATTTCCACCCTCTTTGGAGCAGGAACATTTGTGATATCCTTTCCTTCAAGAAGAATTTGTCCTCCCGAAGCCTTGTTCAGGCCGGATATTGTTCGAAGCGTAGTTGTTTTTCCGGCGCCGTTGGCACCTATAAGTGTTACAATTTCACCTTTATTAACAGTCAATGATGCATCTTTAAGGGCATGAATAACACCATAATGAACATTAAGATTTTTTATCTCAAGCATTTATACATCCTCCCCTAAGTAAGCTTCAATAACCCTCTTGTTATTCTTTATTTCTTCCGGAACTCCCGAAGCTATCATCATTCCGTAGTCAAGCACATATATGCGTTCACAAATTTTCATTACAAGTGACATATCGTGCTCTATAAGCAGNNAGTTCATCCAGTAGCAGCAGCGCCGGCTTTGTTGCCATGGCTCTCACTATCTCAAGATGTCTCTGCTCCCCGTAGGGAAGATTCTTGGCAAGCTCATTTTTCTTATGAGTGAGCTTGAATATATCCATTAATTCTTCGGCTTCCTTCTTCAGCCTGTCTTCCTCTTCGTAAAATTTATTTGAACGGAAGAATGACGAAGGCAGACCATACCTAACATTCTGATGCATTGCAATCCTGATGTTATCCAATACAGTCAAGTCCTTGAAAAGCCTTATATTCTGAAATGT
>DOON01000105.1 GCA_003514865.1 Clostridiales bacterium | reverse complement strand
CTGTCTACCAAACGTGCCAGAAAATTAAGGACTGTTGTGGTAGCCCATTTCTTTTCCTCAGGCAGCTTTTCCATAACATAAGCTGAAGTAACATCTTCGTTGCTTTCCCAAATGATCATCATTATATCAAGTTCGCTCTCCGGCAGTCTTTTTATTTTATCCATGCTTTTCTCCCATATTTCGTTCTATTTTTTCTTATTTTACATTTGTAGAATAAAAAAGTCAAGTGAATTATTCAATTGTAATTCTTTTGTAACGTAAAAATCACAGTCTCGTTCACAAAAGAATTTGGGCATATAAAAAGTACAAAATCCGGCCGGATTTTGTACTAATATTAATGGTTGTTATTATTTTGTATAGTCTTGTTCAGTATCAGGTAATCTCTGCTGTTCAGTGTAAAGGTTCTGCCTGTTTTCCCAGAGGGATAATGCACCATGCTCTCAGCAATATTTAATGTAACATCCTCCTCGGACATATTTGCTACAATAATTATTCTTTCGCACTCATCGTATCTTTCAAATGCGAATACCTCCTTGTCATTTATGAGATTTTTGTATTTTCCGTTTGCAAACAATTTACTTTTTCTTAGAACTGACAAAAATTTATAGTGGTTTAAAATTTCTGCATTTTCATTACCCCAAGGAAAGCATGCTCTGTTGAATGGGTCTTCAAATCCCTCAACTCCTGCTTCATCACCATAATAAATACAGGGTATTCCCGGCAGTGTAAATTGAAGAAGACTCGCTATTTTGAGAAGCTGTACACCTTTCCATTTTTCCTCGGCGTATAGCTTATACTCTGCCCGTTCTATTCTGCTTTCAGGTGTTTTTTCAGAGCCTAAAACCGTTAGTATTCTTGCCGTATCGTGAGTGCCTAAAATATTCATTAGGCAGCTAATCGTCTGAGGAGGATATTTTTCGATTATGTAGTTTATGGTGTAATTCAGTAGACTGCAATCACTGGTTCTAACATATTCAATAATTGCGTCTTTCAGAGGATAATTGGTCACGGAGTCCAGCTGATTTCCAAGGAAATATTTTTTAAGTATGCCGTATGAGAATTTATTTGAGGCATCCTCCCATACTTCACCCACGATAAATGCTTCATGGTCCCGGCTCTTTACCGAATTCCTAAGGCTCTCAAGAAAGTCGTCAGGAAGCTCATCTGCCACATCAAGGCGCCATCCCTTAATACCTTTTTTCTGCCAGTGTTTCAGCACGCCGTCTTTCCCCGCAATAAAATCAACATAGCTTTTGCAGTCCTTATTTACGGTTGGAAGTGTGGGAATTCCCCACCAGCTTTCATAGTCATCGTTCCATTTATTGAAGAAATACCAGTCGTAGTAGGGAGAGTGTATGCTCTGGTAGGCGCCTGTTGAACTGTAGTTGCCATATTNNATATTTATTGAAATAAATGCTATCTGATCCAGTGTGGCTGAAAACACCATCTAAAATTATATGTATTCCGAATTTTTCTGCATGTGAGCACAAATCTGTAAGGGAGTTTTCGTCTCCGAACATGGGGTCAATTGTAAAATAATCGCCCGTGTCATATTTGTGATTTGAGTAGGCGTCGAATATGGGAGAAAGGTAAAGCACTGTTACCCCGAGCTCCGATAAATAAGGAAGTTTTTCCTCTATGCCCTTCAAATTTCCTCCAAAGAAGTCGTTATTTTTAATTTTACCGTTTTCATCGGGAAGATAGTGAGGAGTTCCACCCCAATCATTTCTTATTTCTATAGCAGAATTTGTGGGGTGAGGTTTCTTAAGGGTGGTGGTTCCGTAAAATCGGTCAACAAAAATATGATAAATTATGCCTCCACTTATCCATTTGGGTGTAGAATAATCCGTGCTGTATATGAGCAACTCATATTTTTGAGATGAGCTGATGTGTTTGGATTCAAACATACTTTTATCTGCCGGATTATCTTTCAAAACAAAAGAATAAAAATAATATCCCTCTTTATTAATTGTAAAAAGGCAGGCATATAAATCATACCCTTTTTCTGTTCCTGTCCATTTCATTGGAATTTCATTGTAAAATATACTATCATAATTGTCTCTTTTTTCAATGAGTATGGAGGGAACTAAGGTTGAGCTTTTTTTAACATATATCTTAAGCTGAATTTCATGTCCGCACATGATCCCTCCTTGAGGATATCTGTGAAACTCGGATTGATTGTCAAATATATACATAGTGACCTCTTGTATTCATATAATTAATATAAAGGATGCGGTTTACTCCGCATCCCTGTATGTTTGATTATACGGGCTTTATGTGCCATATTTTATCAGCATATTCTCTTATTGTTCTGTCGGAAGAAAATATTCCTGAGCATGCAATATTCATTAAGGACATCTGATTCCATTTAATCTTATCGCTGAAGTATAAAGATGATGCTTTGTCGTGAACCTCAATATAGCTGTCGAAGTCCGCAAAGCACATATATGGATCACCCACCGTATCTCCGCCTATTAAGTACTTGCTTATGGACTCAAAGGTTTTTCCGCCGAAGCCCTTGTTCAGAAAGTCTATTATTTTTCGCAGCTTGATACTTTTCTGATAATATTGGATTGAAGAGTAGCCGCGACTCCATAAATTTTCGACTTCGTAGTCCTTCATACCAAACAGGAAGAAATTTTCCTCTCCAACCTGGCTAATCATTTCAACATTGGCACCGTCATAGGTCCCTATTGTAAGGGCACCGTTCAGCATGAACTTCATATTGCCTGTTCCACTTGCTTCCTTTCCTGCCAGTGAAATTTGTTCGCTGAGCTCACCCGCGGGAATCAGCAGTTCCGCCAGTGATACAGAATAATTTTCTAAAAATACAACATTTATATATTTCTTTATAAAGGTGTTTTTATTTATGTAATCACTTAAAGAATATATTAGTTGAATTATTTCTTTTGCACGAAAGTATCCCGGAGCGGCCTTTGCTGCAAATATAAAGGTCTCAGGTACTATATTGACTGTGTTTCCTTCATTTATATCAATAATCAGGCTTATAATTCTGAGAGCGTTTAAAAGCTGTCTCTTATATTCGTGAAGCCTTTTCGCCTGAACATCAAATATTGAATCAATGTTAAGAATGTTGCGACTATCTTTCATGACATATTCAGCAAGGCGTTTTTTATTGCTGTATTTTATTTTTTCTAACTCATCCAATACATTTTTGTCGTTTACATATTCTTTCAGATCGGATAATCTGTCCGCATTGAAGCTATATGATGTTCCAAGCAGCTCATCCAGCAGATTCTTAAGCATTGGATTAGCTTGGTTTAGCCATCGCCTTGGTGTTATGCCGTTTGTTACATTAAGGAATTTATGTGGACTGTATTCATAGAAATTTTTGAATACGGTCCTCTTGAGTATGTCTGTGTGAAGACTGGCAATACCGTTCACGGAGTGGCTTCCTATAATACAAAGATTGGCCATATTTATTTTTTCATATCCGAATATTGACATTTGCAGAGCCCTGTTCCAGTCACCGCAGTACTTGTATGTAGCCTCCTCTAAAAAACGTCGGTTTATTTCGGCTATTATGATATAAATTCTTGGAAGCTTATTTTTTATAATATCAATATCAAAGGTTTCCAGTGCTTCGGTCAGTACAGTGTGGTTAGTGTATGAAACCGTCTCAGACACTATTTTCCATGCGTGTTCCCACGAATAATTATAATCGTCCATAAAAATACGCATGAGCTCAGGCACAATGAGGGCAGGATGAGTGTCATTGATGTGAATTGCAGCCTTTTCGCTGAAATTGTCAATAGTGCGGTATTTTCTCAGATGCTTGCGAACAATATCCTGGGCAGAGGCTGAAACGAGAAAGTATTGCTGCTTAAGCCTGAGGATTTTTCCCTCGTTGTGGTTATCGGCAGGATACAATACTTTTGATATGGCCTCGGCCATGGAATCTTCAGACAGGGCACGTATGTAATCTCCCTGTGAAAACAGGTTCATATCAATGGAATGGAGACTTCTTGATTCCCATAGCCTCAGGAGACTCACACCCTTGCTTTCAAATCCGGATATAAACATATCGTAAGGAATGGCATCTATTTCTGTGGGATAATCGTAATGAATTTTTAGTCTTCCCTCAGTCCACTCTTCTCTGATTTTTCCGTCAAATTTAACGATTACGCGCTCTTCTGTTTTAGGAATAAGCCATACATCGGATGTTTTCAGCCAGTCATCCGGAAGCTCCGTCTGCCATCCGTCAATGATTTTCTGTTTAAAAAGACCAAATTCGTATTTTATAGAATAACCGGTTGCAGGATAGTTCTGGGTTGCAAGAGAATCCATAAAACAGGCTGCAAGCCTTCCGAGGCCTCCGTTTCCAAGCCCTGGGTCCTTCTCAATATCATAAAGCTCATCTAACGAAATGTTGTATTTTTTAAGTGCTTCGGAGGCTTCCTTTTCTATATTCAGGTTGCATAGATGATTTCTAAGAGATTTTCCCGTCAGGAATTCCATGCACATGTAATATACCTGCTTCCTGTTGTCTCTATCTGCCTCATTTATAAAGCGGTTGCGCTTATCTAGAAGTATATCTCTTATAACAGTGGACAAGGCTCTGTATACTTGGTTTGAGTTAGCACTTTCAGGTGCTATATTCCAATAGTGTGAAATTTCCTCATCAACAAGTGAATTGATGAGCCTTGAATCTATTTTTGATTCCAACATTGTTTTCTCCTATATTGTATCTTCATACATATCATGATATTTTTCAGCAGATTTTTCCCAGCTGAAATCCACAGACATGACAGTCTCTACAAGTTTTCTGAAATTTTCTTCGTCCTCATAAACCCGCAGAGCTCTTCTGACTGTATCTGCTAACTCCTGAGGAGTTTGGTTATAGAATGTAAAACCGTTTCCGGAGCCAAAGCCGCAATCCTTTATTGAATCCTTAAGTCCGCCTGTTTCTCTGACAATGGGAATGGTGCCATAACGGGAAGCAATCATCTGTGCAATTCCGCAGGGCTCGCTTATAGACGGCATTAAAAGAAAATCTGCACCGGCATATAGCTTTCTGGCAAGATCGGGATTAAAATCTATTCTTACGGCAATTTTATCGTGGTAGATATCCTGAAGAGCCTTGAAACGCAACTCATAGTTTCGGTCGCCTTTTCCAAGAATTATAAACTGCACCTTTTCCTTCAGTATTTCCTCGATTCCGTTTATTATAAGATCGAAACCCTTGTGCTTAACGAGCCTTGAAATCACAGCAATAACAGGAACATTTTCATCCTGGGGCAAATTTGCTAATAGCTGAAGACTTGTTTTATTTGCATATTTGTTCTGAATTTTATTTACATTGTAATTTTCAAATAATGCAGCATCTGTTTCAGGATTGTAAACATCTGTATCAATTCCGTTTAAAATTCCTTTAACCTTATGTACATTTTTATTTATTATTGAAGCAAGACCATGAGCATAGTAATCGTCAAGTATCTCTCTTGAATAGCTCTCACTTACGGTGCTTATAATGCTGCAGGTTTCCAATGCACCCTTCAGCAGGTTTATAGAACCGTTAAATTCTACAATTGATTTTTCATTTCCGTAAATGCCAAACACGTCCTCAGACATGCCCATGTCGTAAATTCCTTGGTATTCTATGTTGTGGATTGTAAAAACTGTCTTTATATTATTGTAATCAGCAGAGCTTGAATAAATGGTCTTAAGGTAAACAGGGACAAGGGCTGTCTGCCAGTCGTTGGAGTGTATTATATCTGGGATAAATCCGAGCATAGGCAGAATAAACAGGACAGCTTTTGAGAAAAAGGCAAATCGTTCACCATCATCAAAATGACCGTAGCAATCATTTCTTTTAAAATAGTATTCATTGTCTATAAAATAATATGTAACATCATTTACGGTTTTTTTAAATACTCCACAGTATTGCTGCCTCCATGCCAAAGGTACAGTTGTCTTGCCTACAAACTCAAATCCGTTTCTTTCGGCAATGCTTTGGTAAAGGGGGAGAATTACTCTTATATCCATGTCATTTCCGTATTTTGATTTTAAGGCCTGGGGAAGTGAGCCTGCCACTTCTCCCAGTCCACCTGTTGTAATAAATGGAGCGGCTTCGGATGCCGCGAAAAGAACCTTCATTTTATTCATTTCTCCTCCTACACAACTGAGAATTTTTTGATGAAAAACGGGCAATTGGAATATCCCAAGAGAACTCTGTCATTTGTTACCTGTGCATATGTATCGGTTATAATCGAATCAAGTCTTGCATTTTCTCCTATAACTCCATGCTGCATGATTATTGAATTTTTAACAACGGCATTTTTGCCGATACGAACTCCCCTGAATATAATGCTGTTCTCGACGGTGCCTTCTATTGTACATCCGCTTGCTATGAGAGAATTCTTAACATTTGCATTCTTGCAGTAATTAGTAGGCGACGAATCCTTTGTCTTTGTGTAAATGGGTCCGGTTTTTGAATAAAACAATTTTTGTNNAAGGCTGTTATCGTAATAGCTCTGCAGTGAATCTATGTGTGCGAAATAGCCGTCGTATTCATAACCGTAAATTCTTAGGGACGAAACCTTACTCGCGAGCACATCGTGGCTGAAATCCTTGTAATTCCTTGCTATAGCATCATATATTAACGACTCCAAAAAATCCTTGTTCATGACCCATGTATTTAGACCTACGTTGTGAACGCCGCTGGTAACGGGATATACCAACACATCGTCAGCTCTTCCTTCGCTGTCAAATTCATATAATATTTTATGAACCGAGCATTTCTTTTCCACGGGTACCTTTATATATACAGCCGTTATATCTGAGTTTTTTTCTTCGTGATACCGTATTACATCGTTGTAATTTATATTATAAATCATGTCGCAGTCTGACATTATGACATATTTTTCTTTAGAAGATGAAATGTAATCCAGCACTCTTTTCAAAGCATCAAGCCTTCCCTGAAAAAGACCGTGATTTTCTCCCATGGCATAGGGAGGGAATATGAGTATACCGCCTTTTTTTCTTGATAAATCCCAATCCTTTCCGGAACCTATGTGCTCCATTAAGGATCTGTAATTACTTCTGGTAATTACGCATATTTTATTTATTCCTGAATTCACCATATTGGATAGGGGGAAGTCAATAAGTCTGTATCTTCCGCCAAAAGGTACGGCTGCCAATGAACGGTGTGAAGCAAGCTCCGTCATGCTCCAGTCCTGCATATCTGAAAATATAATTCCTAAAGCGTTCATATTACACCTCCTGCATGTTGTTTATAACACTTTCCCGCGGTATTACGGTTATACCGTAATTAGCATCCTTGGGAGTTCCGATTTTGAGATTTGGTCCTATTACAACAGCTTCATCAATTATTGAATTGTTTATCATGGAGTTTTCTTTGATTTCAACATCAGCCATAACCACTGAATCCCTTACAACTGCACCTTCTTCTACTTTTACACCGGAAAAAATTATTGAATTTTCAACTGTACCAAATATTACTGCGCCTTCAGAAACAATGGAATTTTTCACCGATGAGTTGCCACTTATGTATTGAGGCGGTCTTTCTGCATGCCTCGAATAGATAGCCCAGTTTCCGGACAGGTCAAAACCGCTGTCTCCAAGTAGATCCATGTTTGCCTGCCAAAGAGAATCTATGGTTCCTACATCCTTCCAATACCTTTTGAATTCATAGGAGTACAGTTTTTCCCCCTTATTGAGCATCAGAGGTATTACATCCTTGCCGAAATCTTTTGTTGAGCCATGGTTTTTATCATCGATTTCAAGATATTCTTTAAGCTTGTTCCAATTGAATACGTATATACCCATAGAGGCATTTGTACTTTTGGGTTTTNNCTCCCGTCACCATCTGAGCTCAATATGCCAAATCTTGATGCTTCTTTGAGGGGGACATCAATTACAGAGATTGTGCAGTCTGCATTTTTTTCCTTGTGATAGTTAATCATCAATGAATAGTCCATCTTGTAAATGTGATCTCCCGAAAGAATCAAAACATACTCAGGGTCATACATATCAATGAAGTCGATATTTTGATAAATTGCATTTGCAGTTCCTGAATACCATTCGGAATCACCGACTCTCTGATAAGGAGGAAGTATTTGAATGCCGCCGTTCATTCTGTCTAAATCCCAGGATTTGCCGTCTCCTATGTAAGAATTTAAGACAAGCGGCTGGTACTGCGTCAATACTCCGATTGTGTCAAGACCGGAATTAACGCAGTTTGATAAAGGAAAGTCTATTATTCGTTATTTTCCGCCAAATGGTACTGACGGCTTGGCAATTTTTTTTGTAAGCTCACCGAGCCTGCTCCCCTGGCCACCTGCAAGAAGCATGACCACACATTCTTTTTTAGCTAATTTCATAAACTCTACCTCCCGTTTTGTTAATCTTGTTCTTTTTATCCATTTTTAAGAAGATTACCGATAAAGGTGGTACGGTAAGGGAAATATGTGAATCGTAGCCGTGGATTGCTCCACCTGACGAAACAATAGTGCTGTGATTTCCCGAGCCGGAACCCCCGAATTCTGAGGCATTAGTGTTGAAAACTTCCGTATATGTACCTTCGTTGGCACCAATCATATATTGATGCCTTTCTGTGGCGGAGAAGTTAACAACTGCAATCAGTTCGTTTCCACTTTTATTTATTCTTTTAAAGGAAATTATATTTTGCTCATAGTCATCATTTGAAATCCACTTGAAGCCGTCCCAGGAATAATCTATTTCCCAAAGTTCCGAATTGTTAAGATAAAAATCATTCAAGACTTTAATATATATGTTTAATTTTCTGTGGTATTCATAATTTAACATAAACCATTCAATTTCTTTGCTGTGGTCCCATTCTGCAAACTGTCCGATTTCGTATCCCATAAAATTAAGCTTTTTTCCGGGATGCGCCATCATGAAAGCAAGAAGTACCCGAACACCTGCAAATTTTTCTTCATATGGCCCGGGCATTTTCCCCAAAATAGATTTTTTGCCGTGAACAACCTCGTCATGAGACAGAGGAAGTATAAAGTTTTCACTGAATGCGTAATGCAGAGAAAATGTTATATTTTTATGTTTATATTTCCTGAAGAAGGAGTCGGTTTCCATGTATTCAAGTATGTCGTTCATCCATCCCATATTCCATTTGAAATTGAAGCCAAGCCCTCCCAAATATACGGGCTTGGTAACCATGGGCCATGCGGTTGATTCCTCGGCAATCATCATGGTATAGGGGTGCAGGCGGAACACGGTCTCATTAAGTTTTTTTATAAATGCAATCGCCTCAAGGTTTTCATTTCCTCCATACATGTTCGGAACCCATTCTCCTGGTTTTTTGTCATAATCAAGATACAACATTGAGCTTACAGCATCAACCCTTAAGCCATCAGCATGATATTCTTCTATCCAGAATATGGCGTTTGATATAAGGAAAGAATGCACTTCTGTTTTACCGTAATCAAATTTGTGTGTTCCCCAGCCTTTATTTTCTCTTATCCATTCCTTATCGTATTCATATAGGCAGCTCCCGTCAAACATATACAAGCCGTGGGCATCCTTTGGGAAATGAGCGGGAACCCAGTCCAAAATAACGCCTATGCCGTTCATATGGCACTCATCGATTAAATATTTCAAATCATCCGGCTGTCCAAAACGTTTGGTGGGCGCGAAATATCCTGAAACCTGATATCCCCAGGAGCCGTCAAAGGGATATTCCATTACAGGCATGAGCTCTATATGTGTGAAGCCGTGCTCCTTAACATGTTTTATAAGCTCGGGAGCTAATTCTCTGTATGTATATAAATTGCCGTCCTCTTTTTTTCGCCATGAAGCCAGGTTCAATTCATAAATGTTTATGGGAGAGCTATATAAATTCATCGATTTTTTACTATCCATCCAGCTTCCATCTTTCCAGTGATAATTACTTATGTTGCATACAATAGAAGCAGTTTCGGTCTGTGTCTGTGATGAAAAGGCGAAAGGATCTGATTTGTAGATTTCCTGGCCGTTTGCTGTCTCAATAAGATATTTGTAAAGCTGTCCCGCTTGTATCTGGGGTATAAAAACCTCCCACACACCTCCTGTGCTTATGAGGTGCATTTTGCAAGAGCTGTTTTTCTGCCAGCTGCTGAAGTCTCCGACAACATGTACACTTTTTGCTTTAGGTGCCCAAACTCTGAAAAAAGTGCCGGAATTGTCTTCTGCGATGTGAGCTCCAAGCAATTTGTATGAATAGTAATTCGTGCCCTGATGAAACAGGTAAGACGGAAGTTCATTTTTGTTTTTCATAGCATGCGACCTTTCAGAAATTTTATGAGAAAAGATATATATAGTATACAACATTATTCAGGGCATATAAAGGAAAATCCTGTATTATATTAATTATACCACTGTATGGCATATGCTAAACGGGAAAGTGGAGTCTATGCCAACAATTTATTCAATTTCGATATTTTACCGAAAAAGAGGAAAAATAAAAGATGCACATGAATGCATCTTTAAAATAATATTTAATTGAACTTTACACTTCCTAATCCGGTTCTGATTGTAATTTTTGTATTTTTGTCATCGTTGGATATAGTTTTTTCCTTTTCCATAAATTCGTTTATTACGGCCTCATAGCNNTCATCAATATTAATATCTCCAACATCGGTTGAAGCTTTTATGGTTTTTGCGTCTTTTATATCATTCAGAGAAATTTTTATATCGCCTGTATTTACAGTAAATTCGGAGTTGCCGTATGCAGCAGCTTCAGATACCATTATTTCACCGACATTTGTTCGTAAGTTATAAGAAGCCTTTGAATTTTTAATGTCTATACTTCCTACATTGTTTTTAACTTCGTATTTTCCGTTGATGTTTCTAATAGAAATGTCACCTACATTCGATGAAATTATTATATTGTCAATATTGCCAGGCAGTGCTATTTCTAAATTTACAGATAAATTGATGTTTTCCGCGAGCTTGTTAAGGAACGAAGTATCAAGCTCAATAGAGTCTGAGGTTTCTTCAAGGCTGTAAGTAAAATCTTCAACCATTTTTTCAGAATCCTCTTTAGACGCGGTTTGTGCAGAAATATTTAACTTTATAACGGCATCTTTAGATTCATGAGTATTAATTTTTATGTCGCCGACGGAGCTGTTGATTTTCAAGGTGCTCAAGTCATCTGCATTTATGGTGTGAGTTTCATTTCTTTCTGCCTTTTCTCTGTTTGTAGAATTTATTAACGTCTTTGTTACCTTATCTGTTATATCCTTTACTTTTTCTTCATCGACTTTGTTTATGGAAGAGCACCCGCTCATGAGCAATGAAGCTGCCAAAATCATACAGATTATTTTTTTCATAAATATCCCTCACTATAATTCTATAGATTAATTTTATTTTCTAAAAGGTAGCCTGAACACAGTGTCAATATAACACTTTGGATAATGGACATAGCATTTATGGGAAGCAGTATACGGGTAAACTCGGCGGCAGTAGGACGCATCATGGAAAATGCGCCGTAATATGGTGTCAAAAGGTCGAAAAACNNTGAGGATATATAGGAAATTCCCCAATTTAGCAGTAAAAATATCAAGAAGCTTAAAGCTCCGCCAAACTTGATTTCAGAAAATATACTCTTCCTTATTGTCATTGCCGTGTATGCAGTTGTTAAAAAGCTTATCAGGAAAAGCAGCGATGTAAGTAGCACCATGAATACATGAAATAAATTAAAACCGAAGCTTCCAGAAAGCAGATGATTTATTGTATATATTATATCTTTGAAATTTACATAATTTCCGGATGTAAATATGATGTAAGACCCATTTATCAGAATAAAAATGAAGTACAGAAGCATTATTGCCAAGCCCTCAATTACAGCTGTTAGAAGTTTTGACACGATTATTTTATAGCCGCTGTTCGGAGTCATAAACAGCATATATCCCGATTTTTTGTTTAAGTCGTCGCTGTACATTTTAATTATATCTACCATGTAAAAGATAGATATGACCATGGGAAAGAAGACTAAAAATACACCGCTTCCTGCTTCTCCCCTCGTAATTAAGAATAAATTCAACAGCACAGATATAATAAGTGTAATTGAAATAAGTTTATATTTTTTAGCAAATTCATATTTTATTAATTTAAGCATTTTTGTAAACCTCCTTATATATCCCTTCAATAGACTTTTCGTGAGATATCCTCAATTCTTCGGCATTGCCAAAGAGCTCAAGATTGCCATCCTTCAGGAAAATTACAGAATCAAGAATTTTTTCAATTTCATTTACCAAATGTGTTGAAATTATAATTGTGTTATTTTCGCCGTAAGATCTTGTAATCAAATCGATAATAACATCTCTTGACAATCCATCCGCTCCGTTCAGAGGTT
>DOON01000071.1 GCA_003514865.1 Clostridiales bacterium | reverse complement strand
ATATTTTATTATTTTTCTGCAATATTTCACTTACCTGATCTGTTGTCACGGCATCAAGGCCGCATCCGAATGAGTTAAGCTGAACAAGCTCAAGGAAATCCGTGTTTGAAACATATGTTGCGGCAGCATAGAGCCTTGTGTGGTAAGCCCATTGATCTATTACCCTGAGAGGTCGTTCTATGGGATATTCATTTTCAAGCGCATCCTCTGAAATCACGACCAACCCGTAGCTTTCAAGCATTTCCGGTATACCGTGATTAATCTCCGGATCAACATGATATGGCCTTCCTGCCAATACAATACCTTTTTTGTTGTTTCTCTTAATATATTCAATTGCCTTGAAGCCTTCGCCCTTAACATCCTGTTTATAAAAATACAGCTCCTCGTATGCCTTTTCAGCGGCATTGCGAATTTCTTCAAATGTGAGGTTTTCTTCAAAGCTGAGCTCACGGTACAGCTTATCAATAAGTCTTTCCTTGTCATTCAAGGTAAGGAACGGCTTATAGAACTTAATATTCTTTAAATCAACATTTGCCTGAATGGATTCAGGGTACGAAACAACAACAGGGCAGTTAAAGTGATTGCCTGCTTGTTCATCTTCCTTAATGTTGTATGCANNAGGGATAAAATATCTTAGGGACCTTTTTATTTACGAGGTCGGTTATATGTCCATGTGTGATTTTTCCGGGGTAGCATACGGATTCCGAAGGAATTGTTCCCATGCCTAATTCATATATTCTCTTGCTTGATACACCCGAAAGAACTACCCTGTATCCCAAGTCTGTGAAAAATGTAAACCAAAAAGGATAGTCCTCATACATATTTAATACCCTCGGTATTCCTATGAGCCCTCTTTTTGCTTCTTTCACGTCTAGCGGTTTGTAGTCAAATACCCTGTGGTATTTATATTTATAAAGGTTAGGGAGAGATTCCTTTTTTTCTATATCAATATATTTTTCGGCTCCACGTTCACAGCGGTTGCCTGAAACAAAGTACCTGTTGTCTGAGAATTTATTGATTGTTAACAGACAGTTGTTTGTACATAGCCCGCAGCGCTCCAGGGTTGTTTCAAATGTAAATTTTTCAAGGTACTCTTTATTTACAAATGTGCTTTCACTTCCGTCATATTTATTTTTTGCAATAATGGCAGCACCAAAAGCTCCCATGATTCCTGCGATATCCGGCCTTACGACCTCTTTTCCTGTTATGAGCTCAAATGCTCTTAAAACAGAATTGTTATAAAATGTTCCTCCCTGAACGACAATTCTTTCTCCTATGGAATCCAGGGATTTTAATCTGATGACCTTAAACAAGGCATTTTTAATAACAGAGTATGAAATACCCGCGGATATGTCACTTAATGTGGCACCTTCTCTTTGAGCCTGCTTTACCTTGGAGTTCATAAAAACCGTGCATCTTGTACCAAGGTCTACAGGTTGAGGGGAAAGCATTGCTTCTTCGGCAAAATCATGAACAGTCATATCCAATGACTTGGCAAAGGTTTCAATAAAGGAACCGCAGCCTGAAGAGCATGCTTCGTTTAGCATAATTGAGTCAATTACACCGTCTTTAACAATCATGCTTTTCATATCCTGCCCGCCGATATCAATAATGAAATCCACACCGTTTAAAAAAAAGTCAGCTGCTTTGTAATGGGCCACTGTTTCAATTTCGCCTATATCCACATTCAATGCGGCCTTCAGCAGATGTTCACCATATCCTGTAACGGCAGTGTAAGCAATCTTAATATTTTCGTGCATATTGGAATAAAGCTCTTTCACCGCTGAAATTGCTGAATTCAGAGGACTGCCTGCGTTGCTTGCATAGTATGAATACAGTATTTCGCCGTCTTCTGTAATAAGAACAAGCTTTGTTGTGGTAGAGCCTGCATCAATGCCCAAAAAGGCTGAACCTGAATAATCATTTATATTTTTTCGTTTTGCGCTGTGCTTACTGTGCCTTTCAAGGAAAGCATCGTACTCTTCTTTGCTCTCAAATAATGGCTCAAGTTCTTTTTTTCGATAATGGATGGAAGAACTTTTTAAAGTATTTTCCATTTTATCATAAAATTCATTAAAGCTGATTGCATTACACTCATATGCCATCAATGCCGCTCCAATGGCAACATAGTAGTTTGCATCTTCAGGGCACACTGAGCTTTCGTCATCTAAATTCAGTGTCTCTTTAAATCTTTTTCTTAGTTCTGATAAGAAAAACAAAGGACCTCCCAAAAAGGCAACATTTCCTCTAATTGGTCTGCCTTGAGCCAATCCACTGATTGTTTGATTTACTACGGCCTGAAAAATTGATGCCGCGATATCTTCCTTTCTCGCGCCTTCATTTAAAAGAGGTTGAATGTCAGATTTTGCAAAAACACCGCATCGTGAAGCGATAGGATAAATTATTCTGTGATTTTTGGACAGCTCATTTAAGCCTGCCGCATCGGTTTCCATCAGAACGGCCATCTGGTCTATGAAAGCTCCTGTACCTCCTGCGCATGATCCGTTCATACGTTGCTCAAGATTTCCTGACAAATATGTTATTTTGGCATCCTCTCCGCCAAGCTCAATGACAACATCTGTATAAGGAATGTATTTTTCTATGGCACAAGTAGATGCTGCGACTTCCTGAACAAAGTCTATTCCTAAATATTTAGACACATCAATAGCGCCTGAGCCCGTAACACTGATTTTTATAAATTGATTTCTCAGCTTTTTCGCCGAACTTTTTATAATTTCTCTTACGGTATTACGTATATCTGAATAATGACGTTCATACTGCTTATGAATTAAATTTCCCTTATCGTCTATTACAGCTATTTTTACTGTAGTAGACCCTATATCAAGTCCTACCAAGTAACTTTGCATTTTGTCCCCCATTGCCTATCGGCACTGAATATTATCCTGAATAAGGATATTATTAATGTAATTATCGATATTATATCACTTTAATACTTAAAATCAACTTAAATAACTGTGAATAGTTTGATTATTAAAGTAATCTTTAAGATGAAACACAAATATCCTGTGGAATATCAATAAGTAGTAAATAAGTATTAATAATTAAAAAGAAATATGAATTTATTCTTAGGCAAGGCAATAATATATATTAACGCAAACGTTTACGGACAAACTGAGGGAATAGAATTATGTATTGAACAGGAGGGCTTTATGAAAAAAAATGCAGCATGTATAGTAAGCATATTGTTAATTTTTACAATGTTGATTTCGGCTTGTGGAGGTACGGGGGCATCTGCGTCGTCAGGCAATACAATCAAGATAGGTTGGATAGGGTCTTTGACAGGAGACCAGGCGGTTTGGGGAACATGTGAGAGCAATACTGTAAAGATGTTGATAGAAGAGCTCAATGCCAATGGAGGGCTTTTAGGAAAACAAGTTGAAGGTGTCTATTATGACACAAAGGGAGACGCTGCTGAGGCTGTTAATGCTGTAAAAAGGCTAATTACCCAGGACGGTGTAGTTGCAATAATAGGGCCTAATGCAAGTGGGCAGGCAATATCAATTTCAGCTGTCCTTGAACAATACAAGGTTCCTGATATTGCAACAGTTGCAACAAATCCGAAAGTAACGGTGGGAGATGACGGTAAGGTTAAGCCTTACAACTTCAGAGTGTGCTTCATTGACCCATATCAGGGAGCAGTTGCCGCAGGTTATGCTTATGATCGGCTTGGTTATAAAAATGCAGCGGTGTTATATGATGTAGCGAGTGATTATTCACAGGGATTCACAGAATTCTTTGAAAAAACATTTACAGAAAAGGGCGGGAAAATAGTAGCAAAAGAGGGTTTTAAAGAAGGAGATGTTGACTTTAGACCTCAACTTAGTAAAATTAAGGATGCAAAACCGGATTTAATATTAATGCCATATTATTATAAAGAGGTTGCATTAAGTGCAAATCAGGCAAGAGACCTTGGAATTAATGCAACACTTATAGGCGGTGACGGATGGCCGTCAGAACAATTGATGGAAATGGCAGCTAAATCCATTGAAGGAAGCTACGTTGTTAACCACTTAGACTTTAATGATCCGGAGGTTAAACCTTTACAGGAAGCATATAAGGCAAAATATAATCTGCCTATGGAATTAAATGGTTATATGGCACATGATGCATTTAAGGTGTTAGAAGCTGCAATCATTGATGCAAATTCCGCAGATCCTGCAAAAATAACTGAATCATTGACAAAAGTTACGGTTGAAGGTGTAACAGGACCAATAAAATTAAGTGAAGAAGACCATAATCCTGTTGGAAAACAAGCTGCGATAGTTAAAATTCAAAATGCTGATTATATATTCCAAGAAAAATATGGCTTGCAGTAATGATTAAAGGCGGNNCAACAGGTTATAAACGGATTATCCATAGGGAGTGTTTATGCTTTAATGGCAGTTGGATATTCCCTTGTATACAGTATAATGAATTTTTCAAACTTTGCCCATGGCGGAGTAATTATGATAGGAGCTTATATAGGATACTTTAGTTTAACTTTTTTGCATGTACCATTTTTTATAGCATTTTTATTATCTGCATTTGGCTCAGGACTTCTTGCCGTTGTAATGGAGAAAATTGTATACAGACCGTTGAGAAAAAGAAATGCTCCTTTTCTTTACTTCATTATTTCTGCAATGGGAGCATCAATATTTCTAGAAAACGTGGTTATTGCTTCACCTATAGGACCAACATTCAGATCGTACCCCGCAGTTTTTTCTACTGAGCCAATTATGCTTGGAAATATCGCCTTAGGAAGAATAGATTTATTAATGTTTATTATTTCTGCTTTAAGCTTAACCGGCTTAGTATATATTATTGAAAAAACTAAGATAGGACTATCAATAAGAGCTACTTCATACAGCATAAAGGGATGTACATTGATGGGTGTTAATGTAGACAAGGTCATTTTTATTATTTTTGCTTTGGGAGGACTCTTAGCAGGCCTTGCAGGAATGCTTTTTGGTATGAGGTACACAGTCTACCCGCAGATAGGAAATATAANNGGGGGATTAGGAAGTTTGCCAGGGGCAGTTATAGGTTCTATCCTATTAGGACTTATCGAGACTATGGTATCAGGATATTTCTCATCACAATACAGGGATTTAATTGCGTTTGCACTTTTAATTTTAGTTCTTGTAATAAAACCGACAGGTTTAATGGGCAAGACAACAGAAGATAAGGCATAGGGGGTTATTATGAGCTGGGATTATGTATCGGGTATACTAATATTGTCAGGAATAAACTTAATGACTGTTCTTGGGTTGTCTTTGTTGACGGGTTTTACGGGTTTGTTTTCCTTTGGTCATGCAGGATTCATGGCTATTGGAGCATATGTTGCAGCAACAATTACAATGAAAGCAAATCTTTCGTCAATGTCAGGCTTCATGGCTTGGATTGTATTCATGATGGCTTTGCTAGCCGGTGGATTGGCAGCTATGACAGTGAGTTTTTTTATCGGAAAGCTTACATTAAATTTAAAAGGTGATTATTTTTGTATTGCAACATTGGGATTTGGTGAAGCAACAAGATTAATTCTTGATAATGTACAATATTTCGGGGGAGCAAGAGGACTTTCAGGTATTAGAACTTATGGAACATCTACTTTGCTTAATGTGGTCATTATAAATGTCATAGCGATTTTTGTGTTGATTTGCATTATAAAGTCAAGGCACGGCAGAAACATGGTTGCCATAAGAGAAGAAGAGCTGGCAGCTCAAACCATAGGTGTAGATGTTTTTAAATATAAAATGATTGCTCTTGCCGTAAGCGCATTGTATGCAGGTATAGCAGGAGGGCTATTGGCTCATTATCTTGGTTATATTCAACCTATAATGTTTAAGCTGGTAAAATCAACAGAGCTTACAATAATAGTAATATTTGGTGGCTTAGGCAGCGTATCCGGAAGTGTAATTGGTACAATACTTTTGACATTCCTGCCGGAAATTTTAAGGAGCTTTTATAATTGGAGGTTGGTAATTTACGGTGCAGCTGTTATATTGATTATGATTACAAGACCACAGGGTTTAATGGGGGGAAAAGAAATCAGTATTAGACCTATTATGAAAGTTATTAAAAGAATAAAAGATAGAAAAGAGGAGGTCAAATCATGAGCGTGCTTTCTCTTAACAATGTAACAAAAAAGTTTGGAGGACTTACTGCCGTTGATAATGTAAGTTTTCATATTGAGCAAGGGGAAATTTTTGGTCTTATTGGTCCTAACGGTGCCGGGAAGACAACAATTTTTAAGNNCATGCCATAAATCCGCTGACTATAATATATTCAGTTCAATAGTCAGAATTGGGAGGTTTAGATCTCAAGAACAAGGGTTAAATCATAAAACTGATGAATTGTTAAAATTGATGGGCCTTTGGGACTATAAAGACATAGTGGCTTCAAATTTGCCGTACGGTCTTCAAAGGAAGCTTGAGATTGCAAGAGCTCTAGCGTTAAATCCAAGATTATTGCTCCTTGATGAACCTGCAGCAGGTATGAATCCTGAAGAAACTATACAGCTTATGGAGTTAATAAAAGAAATAAGAGACGCGTTTGATTTAACCGTATTGATTATAGAACATCATATGGATTTAATAATGGGTGTCTGTGATAGGATATTCGTACTTAATTTTGGTATTCCTCTTGCCATTGGAACACCAAAGGAAATTCAGGAAGACAAAAAAGTTATAGAGGCCTATTTGGGGAAAGAGGAGAAAAAGTATGCTGAAGGTTAATAATTTAAATGTATATTACGGAGGCATTCATGCTCTAAAGGGAGTATCTCTGAATGTTGAACAGGGGCAGATAGTTTCTATAATCGGTTCAAACGGAGCAGGTAAATCAACATTAATAAANNATATAAAGGCGAAAAACTTCCCAAGCAAGTACATAAAATAGTACAATCCGGTGTTTGTCAGGTTCCTGAAGGAAGAATCATATTTGCTAATTTGACGGTTATGGAAAATCTTCAAATGGGCTCTTTTTTAAGAAATGATAAAAATGAAGTAGAAAAGGATTTAAATAGAATGTTTGATCTTTTTCCTATATTGAAGGAAAGAGAAAATCAAGTGGCAGGAACACTTTCAGGTGGCGAACAGCAGATGCTTGCCATGGGAAGGGGCTTAATGTCAAATCCCGATTTAATATTACTTGATGAACCATCTCTTGGCCTTGCTCCCCTATTAATAAATACCATATTTGATGTAATTCTTGAAATAAAAAACATTGGTAAGACAATATTATTGGTTGAACAAAATGCTTTTAAGGGTTTATCGATAGCTGATTATTCCTACGTGCTTGAACAAGGCATAATAACTATGGAGGGTAATGCAAAGGAATTAATAAAAAATGAAAAAATACAGGAAGCTTATCTGGGTAAGAAGAAAGAGGAGGCAGTATAAAATCAAAAAAGAAATCTCAAAATTTGAGGTTTCTTTTTTTGCCAAATTAATAACGGCAGTACTCAGTCTTGACAATTCTAATGCAGGCAATGCTTTTGTCGATGTGAATACCTCGGATTGGTATAGCGGGTATATATCTTCGGCTGTAAGAGTAGGAATTATTAACGGATACTCCGACGGAACATTCAAACCCAATAGCAGTATTTCGCGTCTTGAAATGGCTGTAATAGCAGGAAGGGCATTAAAGCTTAAAGGATACAAGGTTCCGGAAAATAGTTAGCAATATCTTGCGTTCAATGACAGAAACTTAATTAGCTACGGGCAAGATGAAATTGCGTTAGCTGTCCGATACGGGATAATAAACGGAAAGCCGGGAAATATTCTTGACCCGTTGGGAATATCCACAAGAGCAGAGGCGGCAGCGATTATATACAGATTATTTACCTTTCTCGGAATTTAAAAAACTTAATAGAAATATAAAGATAAATCTAATAAATAAAATATAATTTTCATTAGACAGTAAGGAATTAAGTGTTCCTTGCTGTTTTTTATTCAAAGATGTTGATTTTATTTTGATATGAAGTTATTATATAGTTAAAATTAAAAAGGACGGTGGCTTATATGAAACTTACTTATTTAGGACACGCGGCAGTAATAATTGAAGAAGGAAAGTTCAAGGGTATTATAGACCCGTTTATATCAGGCAATGCGCTTACAAATGTCAATATGAATGATTTGTTGGATATTACTCATGTTTTTGTAACACATGGTCACGGTGATCATATAGGAGATACTGTTGAAATAGCTAAGCAAAGCGGAGCTTTAGTTATAGCCAATGCGGAGATATCTGCATACATAAGCAAATTTAACTTAAAAACACATGCCATGCATATCGGGGGTCGTACAAAATTTGACTTTGGCACGGTAAAAATGGCAAATGCCGTTCATGGCTCGGGAATAAGTGAGGGCGGAAATATTATCTGTGGCGGTAATCCATGCGGGTTTTTGATTGAAATTAATGGAAAGAAGATATATCACGCCGGAGATACAGGACTTACATATGACATGAAGCTCATAGAGGATGAAAATGTTGACGTTGCATTCCTTCCTATTGGCGGAAACTATACTATGGATATAGATGATGCAGTAAAGGCTGCTGATTTTATTAAGCCTAAGAAGGTAGTACCAATTCACTACAATACCTTTGAAATTATTAAAGCAGATCCTGAAGAATATAGAAATAAGGTAAGGAATTCTGAGGTTATTATATTAAATATTAAGGAAAGTATAAAGNNTAAATTTCATAAGCAAATGTTGAATAGTAAAAAAGCATATGATATAATCATCAAGGACGTCATGGTCGAAATGTAATGGGAGGGTTTTAATGTTTGCTTTAGTGTTAATATTGAATGACATTTACAAACTTGATAGTATACATGAGGTTTTTTATCAGGCAGAATTAGGAGCTACAACTATTGACAGTCAGGGAATGGGAAAGGTGCTTTTGGACCACAATATAAATATTCCTATGCTTGACAGTGTGAGGAAATTAATAGATGGAAGGAAACCATACAGCAAAATAATATTCAGTATTATAAAGGATAAGGAAAAGCTTGATGAAGTGGCCGGAAAAATTAAGGAAGAACTTGATAATTTTGAAGAGCCCGGTGTAGGATTCATGTTCGCGATGCCTGTTATTGAAGTATATGGTTCAAACGCGGATGATATAAAATAGTACATAGGAGCCGATTTACATAGACATTCTATGAAAGTGGGCTCTTTTTTATTGCAAAAAGATGATTGTGTATATTGACAATCCTTGCTGATTAGAATATAATAATATCGAATAAATGATAATGATTATCAGTATCGTGACTTGGAGGGATAAAAATGACATTAGATAGTGTAAAGCCGGGACAGGGTGGTATTATTTCATCAATCGGCGGGCAGGGAATGCTCAGAAGGAGATTGCTGGACATGGGATTGACGCCCAATACAAGGGTGCATGTACGTAAGGTTGCTCCGTTGGGTGATCCAATTGAGCTTTCGCTGAGAAATTATGTTCTGACCATCAGGAGAGAGGAAGCTTCTAAAATTGAACTGAAAGAGGTATTTAATATATGAAGTATGTATTTGCCCTTGCAGGAAATCAAAACTCAGGAAAAACTACATTATACAATGCATTGACCGGAAGCAACCAGCATGTTGGGAATTTTCCCGGTGTTACGATTGAGAAGAAGGAAGGAAATATTAAAAGGCATAAGGGCGCTTCCTTGGTAGATCTTCCCGGGATATATTCATTGTCTCCATACACGATGGAAGAGGTTGTAACCAGAGACTTTCTTTTAAAGGAGCATCCTGATTTAATAATAAATATAGTTGATGCCACAAATATAGAAAGAAACCTGTATCTATCCCTGCAGCTCATGGAGCTTTCTATTCCTATGGTGATCGCGTTAAATATGATGGACGAGGTGAGGGCAAGCGGAAACTCCATTGATGTGAAAAAGCTGTCGTGTCATTTGGGTATTCCGGTTGTTCCGATTTCAGCAAGCAAAAATGAAGGAATTTCGGAGCTGATGGATGTTGTCATGAAGACGGCACAGGAGCAGAAAGGTCCCGGGAAATTAGACTTCTGTAAAGGTGAGGTTCATAAGGCAATTCATTCAATATCACATTTAATAGAGGAGCAGGCAAAAAGTGTCGGATATCCGGTGCGATTTGCGGCAACAAAGCTTGTTGAGGGAGATAAGCCTACATTTAAGGAATTGGGTATTACGGAAAGCCAGACGCATATAATAGAACATGTGGTTGAAGACATGGAGAAATCACTGGGAACAGACAGGGAAGCAGCACTGGCAGATATGAGATATATNNCCTTTTAATGATTGCATATGATGTAAGTGATATGCTTTATTCACTTGTAATTGACGGAATAATTGCCGGAGTCGGAAGTGTAATATCCTTCATGCCTCTTATCGTAGTTTTGTTTTTATTCCTGTCACTGCTTGAAGATAGCGGATACATGGCAAGAGTAGCGTTTCTGATGGATAAGCTGCTCAGGAAAATAGGTCTTTCCGGACGTTCATTTGTTCCTATGCTGATAGGATTTGGCTGCAGTGTTCCGGCAATAATGGCCACGAGGACACTTTCAAGCGAGAGGGACAGAAAGATGACGATTGTTCTTGCTCCTTTTATGTCATGCAGTGCAAAGCTTCCTATTTACGGAATGATAACAATGGTGTTTTTCCCTGAAAATGCAGCAATTGTGATGATTGCCCTATATATAATAGGAATAATTACAGCCATACTGTCTGGGTTGATGTTAAAGGGAACAATATTTAAAGGTGAGCCAGTGCCGTTTGTTATGGAGCTTCCGGCTTATAGAGTTCCTTCGAGAAGAAGCGTGCTGCTGGGTATGTGGGAAAAGGGCATGGATTTTGTACAGAGAGCATTTACGGTAATTTTTCTCGGGTCCATTGTTATATGGTTTCTGCAAAGTTTTAACTGGTCATTGGATATGGTGGATGACAGTTCATACAGCATACTTGCTTCAGTGGGCTCACTCATATCACCTGCATTTATACCTTTGGGCTTCAATGACTGGAGAGCATCGACAGCTCTTTTTACAGGCTTTGCGGCTAAGGAGGCGGTTGTCAGCACATTGTCTGTGCTGACGGGAGCAGCAACTGATGTACAGCTTGCATCGGTTCTGAGAACAATATTTACTCCAAGGAGCTCATTTGCGTTTCTGACATTCTGTCTGCTGTATATGCCTTGCATAGCAGCATTTGCAGCTACTANNCCAGACAGGTACCGCATATGTAGTGGGAGCGGTTGTTTACCAGGTGAGCGGATTGTTCATGTAGGAGGTAATTATGAACATAGCTGATATTATTATAGTTTCTGTTATTGCAGCAATTGTAGCAGGAATAATCGTATTTATGAAAAAACAAAAAAAGAATGGCTCAGGCTGTGCAGGGTGCTCCGGATGCAGCAAGGCGAATAGCTGTTCATCTATAAAGAAATAATCTGCGACTGCCCCTTGGGCAGTTTTTTTATGCTAGAACATATTTATTTTTTTTGAATATATATAAGTATATATTATTTGTGAGGTGTAATATGGATGGTATGGAAACAGAACAAAGAATAAGAGACGGAGATAATGTTATTACAGTAGAAAATGCTTTTATTGAAAGTGTTAATACAGATAACAGAACAGGCTATGTAACCATCTCCTATGGTATAATGGGTGATTTCTGCATGATGCATGTGCAGGTAGTAACTCTGGTGGTTGGAAATGATACAATATTGCTGGATCAGTTTGGCCAGCCTATATCGCTCGGAGATCTGAGAGAAGGAATGATGGTATATGCTGAATTTTCCTCTGCCATGACAAGGAGCATTCCTCCTCAGGCAAGAGCTTTCAGGATAATAGTTCTTGATAACAATTTCAGCGTTACAGAAGACAGAGTTGCATATGTTGACAGTATAAACAACTTTTTATATACAGGAAATCCTAACGATATAAATACTCAGATGCGATTTGTTATAACGGATGCTACAATAATAAAAGACAGAATGGGGAGATTGATTCGGCTTAGAGACTTGAGACCGGGAGATTTTGTAAGGGTTGAGCATGCTGTGTTCCAGACAGCCAGCATTCCTCCTCAGACAACGGCTTTCAATGTAAGGGTATTGTAAAAGATAGGTAATAATAAACCGGAAGTTTCTGAATGCATGAAGCTTCCGGTTAAATTTATTATATAAACAGGTTCACATTTGATTCTTCGGCATCTCCCAGATAGGTTCCGACACCGGCAAATTCTACGCCATCTATTAGCTCTTCCTTTGTAATTCCCATAACATCCATGGACATGGTGCATGCAATCATTTTAACTCCGTTATCCATTGCTTTCTTGATTAAGTCTTCCAGAGAGTCTATGTTTTTATCCTTCATGACTTTTTTCATCATGGCGGTGCCCATACCTCCCATATTCATCTTTGAAAGCTTCAGCTTGCCTGCTCCCCGCGGCATCATCGTTCCGAACATAGCATCTATGAGAGGCTTTTTCACATTTTGATTTTCTGTTTTCCTTAAAACATTCAGTCCCCAGAATGTGAAGAACATGGTGACAGGCCTTCCCATGGCAGCCGCACCGTTGGCAATAATGAAGGAAGCAAGAACTTTATCCATATCACCGCTGAATACGATTANNACGATTATTGTTTTTCCGTCGTTTTCCTGTGGGGAGGAAACGGTATTATCGGAAGAGGCAGGTTTTCCTGCTGAAGTCCCCTTCTGCATATAAACGATATTATTTTTACCTTCCTTTTCAACCTTCAGCAGAGTGTTGCCCGTTCTTCTGCACCATGCTTCCACATCCTTGGCAAAGCCGGAATCAGTTGCTGAAACCTGAATTATGTCTCCGTCATTTATCTTGTTCATTGTTTCATATACCTTCATAATCGGTCCGGGACACTGCAGCCCGCTACAGTCAACCTGAATTGACGCCTTTACTTCATTCATATTTGTTTCCTCCGGTTTTTGTGCAGGATGTTCGGTAAAAATCGGTTCTTCTCCTGATTTTAAGTTGTTATAATATTCATAATATACTGATTTATAAAATCCGGTTCCAGCCGGATAGACCATGACGTCGTTAAAGTCGTTTTCTTCAAGTATTCTTGCCGCATTGTAAGAGCGAACTCCAACTGCGCAAAACACTATGGTTCTGTTATTTTTATCAAGCTCTGAAAGTCTGTTTCTGAGCTTGCCAAGAGGAATATTCACCGACCCGGGAATTTCGAAAACCATTCGTTCCATGTCCTCACGAACATCAAGAATTGTATAGCTTCCCGGTTCTAAAGGATTTACATCATTCCATTTTGAAAATTTAACTTTGTTTTGTATTATGTTTTCGGCAACAAAGCCAAGCATATTAACAGGGTCTTTAGCTGACGAATAGGGCGGCGCGTAGGCAAGCTCCAGCTCCTTCAGATCATAGATGCTGCCTCCCAGGCGCATGGCAGTGGCAATGGTATCAATTCGTTTGTCTGCACCGTCTTCACCTACGATCTGGGCGCCGTATATTTTTTTGCCGTCTGCGGAAAATATGAGCTTCAGAATTAATTCGGATGCTCCCGGGTAATATCCCGCGTGGGATTTTTGTGAAATTGTGGCTGTGTAATAATCCTTATCTGCAATCAATCCCATCCTGTTCAGTGTTTTTTCATTGGCTCCCGTAGAAGCAGCAGTAAGGTCAAACACCTTTGCCACAGAAGTTCCCATGGTTCCTTTATATTCTTCATCTGCTCCGTAGATATTGTTTGCACAGATACGTCCCTGCTTATTGGCAGGTCCTGCAAGAGCAATCATTGCTTTTCCTTTGTTTACGAATTCATTAACCTCAATTACATCGCCAACGGCATAAATATACGGGTCCGACGTTTTGAGGTACTTGTCTGTTACTATGCCTCCGCGCGGATTCATTTCCAAACCTGCTTCCTTAGCTAAAATACTGTTTGGTCTTACACCTATGGATAACAGAACCATGTCGGCAGATAATTTTTTGCCGCTGGCAAGTGTTATTATCACCTTGGAACCATCATTTTCAAATTTTGAAACTCCGTCTCCCAATATGAGATTTACACCGTTCAATGCCATATTGCTTTGAACGATTTGAGCCATTTCATAGTCAAAAGGAGCCATAATCTGGTCCATAGCTTCAGCAACTGTAACAGCTATGCCTGCATGATGGAGATTTTCAGCGACCTCAAGGCCTATGAAACCACCTCCGATTACAACAGCATTTTCAGGTTTTTTTTCATCGATAAATTTTTTGATTTCATCAGTATCGGGAACAGTCCAAAGGGTAAATATGCCGGGGGAGTTAATGCCCTCAATAGGAGGCTTAAGGGGTGTTGATCCTGTTGATATTACCAAAACATCATAACTTTCTGTGTATATTTCTCCTGTCTTTGTTTTTTTGACTTCAATTTCTTTGCTTTCTCTGTTTATTTTAATAACCTCGGAATCAATACGTACGTCTATGTTGTATTTTTCGGACATTGCCTCCGGTGTCTGACGCAGAAGAGATTCTCTTTCCTTGATTACATTTCCTATGTGGTACGGAAGGCCGCAGTTTGCATATGAAATGTAAGAGCCTCTTTCAAACATTATTATTTGCGAGCTTTCATCAAGGCGTCTGAGACGTGCCGCAGTGCTGGCCCCTCCGGCAACACCGCCGATAATTAGAATTTTTTTACTCATGAAACCCTCCAAATGATATTTCTAAGATTTGTATTATTAATTTTTTTGTATCTTCATTTTTTATGGTATAAATGATTTCTGTGCCGTTTCTTTCAGCAGTGAGGATTCCGGCTGACTTAAGCTTTGCAAGATGCTGGGATACTGTTGGCTGTGGCACATCCAGACAACATTGCATATCGGTTACATTGCTTTGCTCTTCCTTCAGAAGCATGGCTAATATGCATAATCTCACGGGATGAGCGATATTTTTGAAAAGCTCAGCTTTTTCCGCAAGTATTTTTTTTGTTTTTTCCTTATTGTTAAAATCTAACATAAGCACCTCTGCAATATTAATATATTAATATATTAGCATATTTGAATATAATGTCAAGTATAAATCTGTTAGAAAAGAGACAATTAATTTTTCCGGCGGTTTTAGTATATGAAAATCAATATGTGTGGTAGAATAATATATAATTAGATATGTTAGAAATAAATAATTACGGAGAAACTATGGAAATAATAAATTCGATTGAAAAAATAAATGAACTTAAAGATAAGAATGATATGCTTCTGCTGTATTTCGGAAGCGGCTCATGCGGTGTATGCGAAGCAATGCTGCCTAAAATTGAAGGAATGCTTCAAAAATATCCGCATATTGTGACTTCTAGGGTTGAAGCAGAAAATTCTCCGGAGCTTTCAGCAAGATGCGGTATCTTTACTGTTCCGGCAATAGTTCTGCTTATCAATGGAAAAGAAACACTAAGAGAAGCAGGAATAATAAGTCTCATAAATCTTGAACAAAAAATTTCGAGGTATTATGAATTATATTATGGAAGAAATTAAATAATTTTAACCATATCTTCAGGCAATGATAAAATTTCAGAATATATGATATCTCTGAAATCAATCATTGATTTTTCATCGACATCAAGCGTAACATCGGAAGCGGATATTGATGTTTCACAGAAGGCGTCGGAAGAAAGAGGAGATAATTCCTCGTATATTTCCTTTTTAATTATTTTACCGCCATAAATATAAAATAATTTGTATCCTTCACGAACAGGTATTGAAAGAAGCAGTCTGTTATTTATGAGTTCATTGTATTTATTGACAGAGCTGCTCAGATATCTCGCACACTCCATCATATTCCTGTAAAGCAAAGCCATTTCGAAATTATTTAATGACGATTCCTTTTTCATTTTATACTCCAAGGCTTTTACAAACAAATCAGCACTGTTTACGTCTGACAATATTTCTTTCAATGCAATCCTGTTCTCATTGAATTCGTATTCATTCATGGTTACAGGGAATAGGTGATATTCAAACAGGTATGAATTTTCTCCTTTTTTAATTGGATATAAATTTTTAAATGCACTCACTATTTCCAATAAATATGACCTTCGTCTGAACGGACCATAAGTGTTTTCTTCTCTTAAATCTGAGATGGAAAGTGTTCTGTATCGGTTGTAGTTTTCAAGCTTCAGATATGCATAGCCCCGGTCATGCTTCATCTGAGAATTAAAAATTGGTCTGATTGATTTAATCATGCTGCATTCAAGCAATCTCGCCTCTAAATGAGTGTCTGTAACAACAAATTCGATGTCATCTATAAAAGGAACCATTTTATTTACCTTGTCCCATTTAGGGTTATCCGTAAAGTAAGTCTTTATCCTTTTGTTTAACAGCTTGCTTTTACCCACATAAATAACATTTCCGCGATAGTCAAGCATTTTATAAATCCCAGGGCACATGGGGGCGTTCTTTAGCTTGTTTTTTATTTTATCAGATATATTTACCATAGTACCACCGCGTGTTTTAGATATATTGTATATTACAAAGGAATTTAATTCAAATATATAATATTGAGAAAAAATTTAAAAATGAGTATAATATAAGCAATATATAAAAGGAGCTGATAACAATGAAGGAAATTTATCTGGCAGGCGGATGTTTTTGGGGTATGCAGGCGTATTTTGATTTGAGAAAAGGTGTTGAGGAAACTGTTGTGGGATATGCCAACGGGAATACAAAAAATCCGACATATGAAGAAGTTTGTACAAATACCACAGGATTTGCTGAGGTATTGCATATTAAATATAATGAAAATGAAATAACTCTCAATAAAATTTTGGAGGATTTCTGGAGGGTTATTGATCCAACATTGCTTAACAGGCAGGGCGGTGACACAGGAACCCAGTACAGAACAGGGATTTATTATATACCGGGTGATGAAGAGGATTTGGATGTAATCAATGAATCTTTAAAAAAAGAGGCACTTAAGTATGACAAGAAAATTGTTACTGAAGTTATGCACCTGAAGAATTTTTATCCTGCAGAAGAATATCATCAAAAATATCTTCAAAAAAATCCAAACGGATACTGTCATATTGACTTAAGCATGTAGGTATCCTATGTACACAATGGAAGAGCTTGAAAAGTATTGTCTCAGATGTCGCAAATGCAGATTGTCGGAAACAAGAACAAATGTGGTGTTTGGCGAGGGAAATGAAAATGCGGATATTATGTTTGTGGGAGAAGGTCCCGGATATAATGAGGATATGCAGGGAAGACCATTCGTGGGAAAGGCAGGTCAGCTGCTGGATAAAATGATAGAGGCAATAAAGCTTAAGCGCAGTGATGTGTATATTGCCAATATTGTAAAATGCAGGCCGCCTGACAACAGAAATCCTTTTGAGGATGAGAGCAATGCCTGTCTGGATTACCTGAGATGGCAGGTAAAACTTGTTCAGCCTGCAATAATAGTATGTCTTGGCGCAGTGGCCGCTAAAAACCTCATTAATCCGGACATGAGCATAAGCCGTGAGAGAGGGAATTTTTCTAAGAAGGGAAACCTTTACTTTATGCCAACCTATCATCCGTCGTATCTTTTGAGAAATGAGCTCGCAAAGAAGGATGCATGGGAAGATTTTAAAAAAATAGCGGCAAAATTAGAAGAGCTTAAGCAACAGAAGGAGGAACTATGAGCTTGATACCGGCGGATGCACATCCATCATGGTCTGAATTGTTATCGGATGAAGTGCGTGAAGAACTTAAAGCTATAGAAGAGAAAATAGGAACAAATATAAATCCATCTCATGAAAATGTGCTGAGATTTTTGAAATGCGATTTAAATAATATAAAGGTAGTAATATTAGGACAGGACCCATANNCAGGGCGTTTGAAGTGGGAGATCTTAAGGATTGGAATCAAAAATTCAGGCAGATTTCGCTGAAGAATATCATCAGGTTGATTCATAAGAATTACAATAATATCGAGAGCTATAGTGAAATTGCAAAGTTTACTGAAATCCAAAAGCAAATTGCTGAAGGAACGTTTAAAATAGCTCCACCTGATAGGCTGTTTAAGTCATGGGAGGAGCAGGGAGCATTGATGCTCAATGCTTATTTCACGGTTGAACCGGGTATAACCGGCAGCCATATCTCAATTTGGGAGCCTTTCAGCCTAAGGCTTTTGGAGTATATATCGGAAGAAAACAGAGATATAAGATGGTTTTTATGGGGGAGGCAGGCAGAAGAAAAAAGCCAATTCATAAAGCATGGTAAATTTTATATAAGCAGGCATCCCATGATGTGTTCTGAGAAATATGACGATGATTTCCTGAGAAATAACTGCTTTAAAGATACCATGGACACAATTAATTGGCTTGGATAGTCCTGGATAAGATTAAAATGCAGGTGAATGATGAATGAGCTCAGAGCAAGTAATAATTAACAGAGACCGAATTTTCAAAAAGCTTCGTTTCAACGATGGATCGGAAGCCTATAAAAATGCAGACCGTATATTTGATGAGCTCAGCAGTTTGGTTCAAGACAACATAAGACTTACTACCCTTTACAAGTTGACGGACAGTGAAGAGTTAAATATTGAAGAATTGTACAATTTTGAAAAATATGTGATCTGCCTTGTTTCGTCAGATGATAAAATAATAAGTGAAACTTCAAGTGAAATGATGTCCTCTGGAGAGTACCTGAAAGGATATCTGCTGCATGAAATCGCCACTGATGCCATATTCACAGCTTCTGATGCATTGAATAAAGAGGTGGAGACAGAGGCTGCCAAAATAGGCTGCAGAATTTGCGGGCATTATGCTCCCGGCGACGGGAAAATCGATTTGGCAATGCAGGGAGCACTGCTGGATAAATTGAAAAGAGAAGCAGAAATCAGCGTACATGTAAATAATGAACACATTCTCATACCTGGAAAATCATTGCTGTATGTGCTTGGATTAAAACAGATGCAAGGTACTGACGGCTCGGATTNNAATACTGTGCCTGCGGGCAATGCGGTAATTTAGATTGTGAATACAGGAAAGAATAATGAAAAAATATAATGTGAATTTTATAAATCAAAATATAGAGGTTTCCGCGGCAGAAGGTACCGTACTGGCAGATATATGTAAAGGTGCGGATATTCCTTTGGATATGGTGTGCGGCGGTAGAGGAACATGCGGGAAATGCGCTGTTGAAATTGAAGAGGAGGGTAAAAGGTCCTCAGTATTGGCGTGCAATACAAGGCTTAACAGAGACATAAATATTTATCTGCAAGATGAACACAGCAAAAATGCATCCATATTGGAATCTATGAATGATTTTAAATTTACCTTAAATCCATTGTTGAAAAAAATATATAAGAGTATGGAAGCACTCCATACCGAAGGCTGGAACAAGATTTTAAAGAATTGCTCCATTGATGTGTTGAGAGATTTTTCGCAGCTAATTAACAAACGGGATTCAGAGGGCATCACATTTGTCGTTTATGATGATGAAGTGATTGATGTTCAGCAGGGAGATACGTCGGAGGTTCTTTACGGGACTGCTGTAGATATAGGAACAACGACAGTTGTAATGTACATATATGACATGAA
>DOON01000234.1:5983-8633 GCA_003514865.1 Clostridiales bacterium | reverse complement strand
ACATACAGGTGGACTTAATTTACAGGCAGACAATTGATACATTGTCTGCTTTTATTTTCCTCCCTATAAATATCTTAATAAATGAAGAAAAAACCTTGAATGATATAAATATTAAAAGTATTATATCAATAAGGCACTAATATTAAATACATAATAAAACCACAATAAGAGGGAGGAATTTTAATGGCGTTTTTTAAAATCAAAGGAGTTATACCACCAATGATTACACCTTTCAGGGAAAATGATGAGGTGGATTATGAGAAGCATGTTACAAATGTGGAAAAATGGAATGAATATGATTTGGCAGGATATTTAGTTCTTGGATCAAACAGCGAAACTGTATACTTAAATGAGGGAGAAAAGCTAAAACTCATTGAACTTACTGTTAAACACAGGAAAGAAGGCAAATTGATAATGGTGGGTACAGGAATGGAATCCACTATGGAAACAATAAGATTAACAAATAAAGCCGCTGATTTAGGTGCAGATTGCGCTTTAATTGTTACGCCGTTTTATTATGGCGGCAAAATGGATGATGAAGCACTGATTAATTATTACACTGAAGTTGCCGATAATTCAAAGATACCGGTATTGATTTACAACGTAACTAAATTCACTCATGTGAATATTTCTCCCAAGGCTGTGGGGGTACTTGCAAAGCACCCCAATATAATAGGCATGAAGGACAGCTCCGGAAGCATATCTCAATTAGTAGACTTTAAAAAAGCAATAGGCTGTGAGGAATTCAATCTCATGGTGGGCACTGCATCCGCATGGTTCCCTGCACTTACTTTAGGGATTGAGGCATCAGTTATGGCTTTAGTTAATTGCTGCCCACAGGAATGCATTGATGTTCAAAAGGAATTCGATAATGGAAATGTTGAAAATTCCAGAGAACTATATGAGAGAGTATTCCCTGTGAACAGTGCGGTAACAGGTACCTTTGGTATTGCAGGTCTGAAATATGCATGTACAATATTAGGTTTCAACGGCGGCTATGTTAGAAAGCCATTGTTGCAATTAAAAGAAGACGAGAAGATAAAGCTAAAAGATATACTGGCAAATGCAAAGCTGGTATAACTTGCGGCAGACGATCGTTTTAAACAACATATAAGAGAGGATACCAGTAATATGTCATCCTCTCTTTATATGTAATAATCGAATATTTTGCCTTAAATTATTGTGCACTGACAAGTATAGTGATATAATTATTATAAATTATAAAAAAGGCGGAGTTTATGGAATTAGAAAGACTGCAAAAGTATATTGCCAGGTGTGGTGTCACTTCTCGCCGAAAGGCAGAAGAGCTGATTCTTGAAGGACGGGTTGAGGTTAATTATGTGAAGGTCACGGAGCTTGGCGCAAAAGTTAATCCCGATGAGGATATTGTGACTGTTGATGGGAAGAAAATTTCAGAATCCACAGAATTTATATATTTGAAACTCTATAAGCCCGAAGGATATGTGACCACAGTCAGTGACCAGTTTAACAGAAAAACCGTTCTGGACCTGATTGATATAAATGAGAGAATCTATCCTGTAGGCAGACTGGATTACAACACCTCCGGCCTGCTGCTTTTAACAAATGACGGCGATCTGGCTAACAAGCTCATGCACCCAAAGTATAATATTTACAAAACATACGTAGCAGAGGTGGAGGGGCGTATAAGCGATGCTTCGATACTTAAGCTCAGTAAAGGCGTTGCTATAGACAATTACAAAACAGCTCCCGCAAAAGTAAGGCTCATTAAGCGCCATGAAAATAAATCGGTGGTGGAAGTAAGCATTTATGAAGGCAAGAACAGGCAGGTAAGAAAGATGTTTGATGCGGTTGGGCACAATGTTGTAAAGCTTAAAAGAACTTCATTCGGGGAACTAGGCTTGGAAAATTTAAAGCCGGGAAACTGGATGCATCTAAGCAAAAGTGAAGTACAATTCCTCAAAAAAAATCAGGAGACATAAAATGGAGAATATAAAGTATGGAAAGCTTGTAGATTTTGTACATATGCTCATTAAACAAAGTTATTCAGATAGCGAGGCACATTTTTTCGTTGACGCAACGTGCGGAAACGGTTTTGATACCCTGTTCCTATGCAGGTTGGCCGGTGATAAAGGATGTGTCAAAGCTTTTGATATTCAGGCTCAAGCTATTGAGAGAACTGAAATATTGCTGAAAAGCAACCTGAATTTTATGAACTATGAGCTTATTGAGGATTCTCATGAATTCATAGGCAATCATTTATCGTGTAAAATAGATGCTGCAATTTTCAATTTAGGATATCTTCCTTTTTCCGATAAAACGGTTACAACAAAGGGTGATACAACCGTAAAAGCCATAATGAATTTGCTGCCACATTTAAAGGATGACGGAAGAATTTTTATTACCACATATATTACACATGATACAGGATATGAGATAAAAAATATATGTGAGTTTCTGAGGTCACTGGACAACTCAGAGTATAATGTGCTCCACATAAATCTCATAAACAAAAACAACACTCCTCCGGAGCTGTTCATAATAGAAAAAAATGCATGAAAAGCGTAATTGCCTTCATGCATTTTTTTACTTAATATTCACTTGCAGTGATATTTTATGAATTGATTAGATGCGATAATCTCAACCATTTTTTGGTTTATGCAAACTTTGT
>DOON01000234.1:0-5964 GCA_003514865.1 Clostridiales bacterium | reverse complement strand
CTAAATGTGTAATTGCTTATCCTGAAAAATGTATATTCTGCGGTCAGTGTGAGCTCAGATGCCCAGATAACGCTATTTATATTGCAGGAGGAAAAAAAGATGAGTAATAATAACGGATATAAGTTAGTTCAAGGAAATGAAGCCTGTGTTGAGGGAGCTCTGGCAGCGGGCATGAAATGCTACGCAGGATATCCAATAGCCCCATCTACAGAAATCGCAGAGATATCTGCTCAGAAACTGCCACAAATTGGTGGAAAATTCATACAGATGGAAGACGAGCTGGCAAGCATGGCAGCAATAATCGGAGGCTCGCTGGCAGGATTGAAATCAATGACTGCAACAAGCGGACCGGGTTTTTCACTTATGCAGGAAAATTTAGGTTACGCTGCAATTGCTGAAATTCCGTGTGTTATTGTTAATGTTCAAAGAGGCGGTCCAAGTACAGGTATGCCTACATCTCCGGCACAGGGCGATATAATGCAGGCAAAATGGGGAACACATGGTGACCATCCGTCAGTAGCTCTCACTCCAAATTCAGTGCAGGAAGTATACGAATATACTATCAAGGCCTTCAACATAGCTGAAAAATACAGAACCCCTGTTGTGCTTCTCATGGATGAAACCGTAGGGCATATGAGAGAAAAATTAAAGTTTATGGATCCTTCGGAAATTGAAGTTATAAACAGAAAAAAACCGTCATGCGAGCCTGAAAAATATTCAGCATACAAGCCTGATGAAGATATGATTCCCCCTATGGCATCTTTCGGAGAGGGATATAGATACCATGTAACCGGCCTTACTCATGATGAAACGGGATTTCCTACAAACAATACCGAAATTTCAGGAAAACTTGTTCAAAGAATAGTTGATAAAATAGAAAATAATATAGATGATTTTACATATTACGAAGAATACTGCATGGAAGACGCTGAAATTGTAGTAGTTGCATTTGGCGGCGTTTCAAGGGCGGCTAAAAGTGCAATTGACGATATGCGTCGAAATGATATCAAGGTGGGTATGTTTAGACCGATCACAATATGGCCTTTCCTTGAAAAACAAATCAGCGGAGTTGCTGAAAAGGCTAAGGAAATATATGTTGCCGAAATGAACTTAGGTCAGTATTTCTTGGAGGTTGACAGAATTGCAGGGAAAAAGTGCCCTGTTAAGAAAATAAATAAAATCACAGGTGAATTAATTACCCCTGATGAAATTACAAAAGCAGTGACAGGAGGTATATTATAATGAATTGCAGTGAATTGACGCAAAAATATTTCAGAGTCAACAAATTACCTCACATATGGTGTCCCGGATGCGGTCACGGAACCCTGATGAATACAGTTGTTAGGGCAATAGATAAAGTTGGATTGAACAAGGATGATGTGGTGGTTGTTTCGGGTATAGGCTGTTCCTCAAGGGCGCCTGGATACCTGGACTTTAACACACTTCACACAACCCACGGGCGTGCGCTGGCATTTGCAACAGGTATTAAGCTTGCAAATCCAAAACTTCATGTAATAGTTATAATGGGTGACGGTGACAGCTCCGCAATAGGAGGAAACCACCTCATACATGCTGCAAGAAGAAACATTGACATAACAACAATCGTATTTAACAATAACATATACGGAATGACCGGAGGTCAATATTCTCCTACAACGCCTTTTGGAGATTTTGCAACCACAGCTCCTTTCGGAAATATTGAAAAGCCCTTTGATTTATGCAACCTCGCTCAGGGTGCAGGAGCAACATTCGTAGGAAGGGGAACTGCTTATCACGCACCTCTTATGCAGAAGCTTATTGAAAAGGGACTGGAAAACAAAGGCTTCTCATTTATAGAAGGATTGAGCCTCTGTCCGACATACTACGGAAGAAAAAATAAGAGAGGAAACGCTGTTAAAATGCATCAATTCCTGAAAGATAACTGTGTTGATATTAAGGTTGTTGAAAATACTCCTGACAAAGGTGAAGATAAAATACTTATCGGTGAGTTTTACAATAATCCAAAGACAGAGTACACCGAGGGATACCAGGTTATAATTGATAAATTTCAAAAATAGGGGAGAGATTGAAATGTTTCGAAAAATAGAATTAAGACTCAGTGGTTCCGGCGGTCAGGGCGTAATACTTGCTGCAATTATTTTTGCCGATGCAGCTATTGAGGAAGGAATCAATGCGATTCAGACACAGTCATATGGCCCCGAAGCAAGAGGCGGCGCCAGCAAATCCGAGGTAATAATCAGCAGGGATGAAATAAAGTTCCCGAAGGTTACGGACTGCGATATTTTATTGGCACTTACACAGAATTCATATGACAAATATATTGCATCATTGAGTAAAGATGGTATACTGGTAGTTGACGAAGGCGTTAATGTCAATATGGATGTTCCTTATAAGGTATATAAGCTGCCCATATTGGATACTGCTCAGAATAAAATAGGAACCCCGATGGTCGGGAACATAGTTTCTGTAGGCGCATTGTACGCGCTCATCGGTGAAGATGTAATAAGCAAGGATGTAATGATGCGTTCCATCACTAACAGAGTTCCGCCTGTAACAGTTGATAAAAATATGAGCGCTTTCGAAGAAGGTATTAAACTAATTCGAGGTTGATTATGGCAAATAACAGTGATCTGATAAGTGTTATACAAAATAATTATTATAAATTCAGCAAGGGACAAAAACAAATAGCTCAGTTTATTATTGATCATTATGACAAGGCTGCGTTTATGACAGCTGCTAAAATAGGCGAAACCGTTGATGTAAGTGAATCAACGGTTGTACGCTTCGCCAGTTCAATAGGATATTCCGGGTTTCCTGAGCTTCAAAAGGCTTTGCAGGTATTGATAATGAACAAGCTGACCACGGTTCAAAGAATAGGACTGGATGATGATATTATAAATGACACGGACAAGCTTCATAAAAAAATAATAAAGAATGAAATGAACAATATGCGGAGTTTGTACGAATCAATTGATACCAAGGCACTGGATAAAGCTACGGAGATTATTCTCAATGCAAACAAGGTATATATTCTTGGACTCAGAACATCTANNTTGATGTAATACTCGACAATGTTAAAGTTTTAAATAACAGCGGTGTAAATTCGCTTTATGAAGAAATAATTAAGGTGAAAGAAACAGATGTATTAATTGTAATCAGCTATCCGAGATATTCTAAAATTACAATTGATGCCACAAAGTTTATAAAGGGAAGAAATGCCAAAATAGTGGCTGTTACAGATACAGAGGCATCTCCTGTACATTCCCTTGCAGATGTGTCATTGCTTGCAAAGAGTAATATTGTGTCGTTTATAGATTCACTGGTTGTACCGCTGTGCATGATAAATAATCTCATTACAAACATCAGCCTCAGAGAAAAGGATGATATTGTGGAATATTATAATCGTCTGGAGCAGCTGTGGGACAATCACAGCATCTATCAGAACGAATAGTGAGTCAAATATATTAAGGGCTGCAGGTTGAGTTACTTGCCGCCTTTTTTAATATGAGGCATAAAAATTATGTTGTTATATTTTCAATTTTGTAATATAATATCTTAGTATTTATTAAAATTAACTGAAAGGAAAACAATATGATAATTGCAATAGATGGTCCATCCGGAGCGGGTAAAAGCACTGTTGCAAAGTTATTAAGCAAAAAATTAAATTTTGAATACATCGATACAGNNTGCGCACTTGCATTGAAAGCGCATATGTGCAGCATAGAAATTTGTGCGGAAAATGAAGACAAAATTGATGAAATGCTTAAAACTACATCTGTGGATTATTCGGACAGCTGCATATATCTTGATGATGTAAATGTGGAGGGCGCAATAAGGACCGAAGATATATCCATAGGCGCTTCTAAAATTTCCGCGCTGAAAAACGTAAGAACCAGAATGGTTGAACTTCAGAGAAAAATAGCTGAAAACAAAGACGTGGTTTTAGATGGACGGGATATCGGAACAAAGGTTTTTCCAGATGCTGATTTTAAATTTTTCGTAACCGCGTCAGAACAAACAAGAGCTGAAAGAAGATACAGACAGCTTGAGGCGAGCGGAAAGACTTCTGATTTTAATAATGTACTTGCTGATCTTAAGCAGCGTGACATAAACGACACCACAAGAGAAATTTCCCCCTTAAGAATGGCGGAAGATGCAATCTTGATAGATACTACAGATATGGATATAGATGAAACAGTTGAAGCCATTGCACGTATTATTGGAGGAAACAATGTTTTATAAAATAGTGGTAGGATTTTTTAAGTTTCTTGTTTTTATTGTGTTTGATCTGGAAGTACAGAATTCGGAAAATCTAAACAAGGCTGAAGGCGGTTTAATTGTATGCGGAAACCACATATCCATGATAGACCCCGTCATTCTTGCTGTTTCTTCAAAGAGGCAGGTTCATTTCATGGGCAAAAAAGAACTGTTTGATAAAAAGATTTTTGGGTATGTATTTAGAAAACTGGGAGCTTTCCCAGTTGACAGACAGGGTGTATCCATGTCAGCAATTAAAAGCTCATTGGCTGTTTTGAACAATGATGAAATACTTGGAATATTTCCTGAAGGAACGAGGGTTAAGCAATATGATGAAAACAATGCAAAGCCCGGTATTGCCTTAATTGCAAATAAGGCAAAAGTAAATATTCTGCCATTCTACATACAAGGAACATATAAATTCAGAGGAAAGATTAAAATTATTTTCGGTGAGCAAAAGGATTATTTTGAAAATGTACAGGGTAAGGCAAATACAGAAACATACAGCGAAATAGGCAAGCAGATATTAAGTGATATCTACAATTTAAAAGACAGGTAGTACTATGAAAATAGAAATTTCAAAATTCAACGGTTTTTGTTTCGGAGTTAAAGCAGCAGTTGAAAAAGCTGATAAAACTTTAAATAAAGAAAACAGGCTTTACAGCTACGGTGAAATAATTCATAACAAAGACGTCGTAGACAGGCTTGGAAAAAGAGGGATGGTTGTAGTAGATGATATTCCCGAAACTAATGATGCGCAGCTGCTCATCCGCGCTCACGGTGTAGGCAAGCATGTTTTGGAAAGACTTAGAGAAAATAATATAGAAGTTATAGATGCAACATGTGTAAAAGTAAAAAAAATACATAAAATAGTTGAAGAATACAAAAATAAAGGTTATGATATAATTATTACGGGAGACAAGAACCATCCCGAGGTACTTGGTATTTTAGGATGGTGCGGAAATGACGCAGCTGTTATAGAGAGCCCTGAGGAATTGCTTGAATTAAAATTGGATTCTCATAAAAAATACTGCATGGTTTCTCAGACTACATTTAACACAGATACCTTTCGTAAAATTGAAAATGCAATCAATGCAAACAATATTCAAAACATTGAAATATATAATACAATTTGCGATGCAACAAGAAAAAGACAGGAAGCATGCGTTGAGCTTGCTTCAAGAAGCGATGTAATGCTTATAATAGGCGGAAAAAACAGTTCTAATACCAAGAAGTTGTACGAATTGAGCAGGGAAGTCTGTCCTAATACATTCTTAATTGAAAATTATAAGGAAATACCTTATAACTATATTGATAAAAATACTATTGTGGGAGTGTCCGCAGGCGCATCTGCGCCTGACTGGATAATTGAGGAGGTTATTAATATGTTGGAAAACCTAAATAACAACATGAATGAACAGGTTGAAAAGAACGAAGACAATCAGGCTGAGAATGGAACAATGCGTGATTTGTTTGAAAATTACGGTGGAGTATCATACATCAGAACTGGTGAAAGGGTAAAAGGAACAGTTATATATGTAAGCCCTGACGCCATTTCTGTAAACATCAATTATAAATCAGACGGAATAATTACAAGAGACGAATATTCTTTATCCGATGTTCAGGACTTGACAAAAGAAGTTAAAGAGGGAGACGAAATTGAAGCTCAGGTTCTTAAAATTGCGGACCAGGACGGAAATGTAGTTC
>DOON01000024.1:3650-4465 GCA_003514865.1 Clostridiales bacterium | reverse complement strand
CTTACTGTTCATAGCATGCTGCATCTTTTAGGCTATGACCATATGATTGATTCAGAAAAGGACGAGATGCGCCTGAGAGAAAAGGAAGTTATGAAAGAACTGCAAATATTCAAATAAGGATGAATTATGAAAAAATATTTGATTTTTCTTATAATTGCTGTAGTGCTGGTCACTTCCTGCAGCAGCAAGACATCTTTGCCTCAGGAGCCTGCCGAAGAACAGAATATTTCAGACCCGGAAGAAAATGAGCCTTCAGAGGAGGAAGAACCGGAGGATCCGAGGAAAGTTGTTTCACCTCTTGACGGTATGAAGTATTATCCCGAGGAGCTAGAAAGAAGAGTTGTTGCAGTGTCTTTGGATAATCACCCTGAAGCAAGGTGGCAGTCGGGGCTTAAGGATGCTGAAATAGTATATGAATTTCAGGTGGAATACCCTTACACAAGGTATCTGGCAATATTCCTTGCAAAGGAACCAAAGCTCGTAGGTCCTGTAAGGAGCGCACGACCATACATAATATATTATGCCATGGAAAATGATGCAATTTTCGTCCATGTGGGAGGCAGCGAGGATGCATTCTCAGAAATAAAGAGACTGCGCACAGCGGAGATTGATGGGCTTTATTCAGGTGCTATGTGGAGATATTACGATACAGGAAAATATGCGCCCCACAATATGTACACAACCCTGAAATCAATCAGGGATGAAGCAGAAAAAAAAGGCTTTAGAGCAGAAAGCACCTTTGAAGCATACAGCTTCAACGAAAAAAGAACATTGCTTTCTGAAAAACATACTGTAATGAAGGCGGAAAGCATCCT
>DOON01000024.1:0-3623 GCA_003514865.1 Clostridiales bacterium | reverse complement strand
TGGAAGCAAGAGAAAAATCATACAGCCCATATTCAAGGTTTAAAGTCGGCGCAGCGGTGTATACTAAAAGCGGAAAGGTTTTTACAGGCTGTAACATTGAATCCGCGTCCTACACTCCCACAATATGTGCAGAAAGAGTTGCGATTTCAAAATGCGTATCGGAAGGGTACAGGGATATTGAGAAAATAGCTGTGGTTGGCAGCGATGTGAAGACATCCTTTCCTTGCGGAGTGTGCAGGCAGTTTATAGTGGAATTCGGCAGGGATATCAAAGTAATTTGCGCAAAAAATATTGATTCATACGAAATTTATACAATAGATGAACTCCTCCCCAACAGCTTTGGACCAGAGGATTTAAAATAAGAGAGGAATTAACATGTTTAAATCAGGATTTGTAACGATAATAGGAAGACCAAATGTAGGTAAATCAACATTAATGAATTCAATGATAGGTGAAAAAATTTCAATAATGTCGGATAAACCTCAGACTACAAGAAATAAAATAAGGACAGTATACACAGATGATGAAGCTCAGATTGTGTTTTTAGATACGCCGGGCATACATAAACCAAAAAGCCAGCTTGGTGAATTCATGAATTATGAGGTTGACACGGCATTGGAGGAAATGGACGTATTGATTATGCTGACCGATGAATACAATAAAATAGGTCCCGGAGACGAATTTATAATTGAGAAAATAAAAGTTATGAAGGTAAAAAAGATACTTGTTATAAATAAAATTGACAAGACAGATAAAGAGTCTGTGGTAAGAATGCTCAGTGAGTTTGGAAGCTACAATGTTTTTGACGACATTCTTCCAATGTCAGCATTAAACGGCGTAGGCGTGGATTCGCTGATTAAGCTTATAATTAAATATCTGAAGCCGGGACCAATGTATTTTCCGTCGGACTATATAACTGACCGTCCGGAAAGATTTGTTGTTTCGCGAATCATAAGAGAAAAAGCTCTCATGTACCTGCAGGAGGAAGTTCCTCACGGCATTGCAGTCGAAATTGAAGAAATGAAGGAACGCAAGAACAGAAACCTGGTTGATATACGAGCAAATATATTGTGTGAGAAAAAATCACATAAAAGCATCATCATAGGAAAGGACGGAAGAAAAATAAAGGGAATAGGCAAAAGTGCAAGAGAGGATATTGAAAGACTCTTGGGCAGCCAGGTTAATCTTCAGCTTTTCGTTAAAATATCGGAAAACTGGAGGGATAATAATTTTCTTCTCAGAACCTTAGGATATGATAAAAAATGATAACAGACGAAATTCTTGTGGTTAAGGAAGTCAGCTACAAGGAAAATGATAAAATCCTTCATGCATTGTCCAGGACGAGAGGAAAAATACAGCTTATCTCCAAAGGCGCAAAGAAAAGCAATTCACATCTCATAAATGTGTCCCAGCTTTTTGCATATTCAAAATGCTCCATGACACTTTCCAGAGATATGTATATATTGACATCTGCAGATCTTATAGATAATTTTTTTAATTTGAAAAACAATCTAGATGCATTTTTTTACGGAAATTATATATTGGAGCTCATAAGCTATGTGGCTCAGGAAAATGAATATGACAGCCGCATATTTGATATGACTGTTGCAATATTGAAGCAGCTTTCATCTTTATCAAATTACTATGATAAATTGACGGCTGCATATGAAATAAAGCTTGCATCCATGCTTGGATACAAACCTGATTTCCTGCATTGCGTTTCCTGCGGAGCAGAAATTAACACAGATGCTAGATTTTCAATAGCAGAAGGCGGACTATACTGTTCAGGATGCGTAAATTATGGAAGTGGAATAAATGTAACACATAATGAAATAATAACTATGGAGAGGATTTTAAAAACAAGGTTTGAAAATATCGGCTCCATAGACGTAAGTCCCAAAATATATAAAATTATAAGAGACTTTTTGTTTTATTATATCGGTAAGGATAATTTCACTACACTAAAGTTGCTCTAAAGGAGGAAATATGGAAAACGACACATTACAAAAAATTGATGATATTCTCAAGCGAACAAATACAGATTATTCAACTGCAAAGCAGGCACTTGAGGATGCTGACGGGGATGTTCTGGAAGCCATAATAATGATAGAAAATCAGAATAAAAGCAAGGCATATTACCAGAGCGGTGCCGGAAAAGGCGAGCAGGTATTCAATCAATTGAAGGACATAATTGCAAAAGGCAATGCAACAAAGATTACAATTAAGAAAAACAACGATGTTATACTGAACTTGCCGGTTACAGCAGGATTAATAGGTGCATTCATCGCTCCGTTTTTATCTGCTGCTGGAATTACAGCAGCACTTTTAGCCCAGTGTTCGGTTGAAATAACACAGGCCGACGGAAATGTGGTTGATATAGGTCAGAAGGTTGACCAGGGAATGGATGCCGTTAAGGATGCCATGAAGGATGTAAAACAGGACGCATCAAATCTTAAGGATGACGTCATCAATGGAGCCACTAAGTTGAAGGATGATATAGCAAGCTCTTTCAACAAAAATGACGAAGACTTTTAAATAGTTCTTGACATAAAAACGTAATTTTGTTACATTATATTTAATGTTGAGACTGTGAGAAAGAAGAGTAATCCATATTGAATTCACAGAGAGTCAGGTTTGGTGGAAGCTGATAAGGATGTATGGACGAAGGGAGCTTTTGAGTTTTTTATTTAAAGAGGGTAGGGCTTCGGCTTTATCAAATAGGGTGGAAGCGCGGAATTAATCTTTCGTCCCTATATGGGATGAGAGATTTTTTGTATGTTCTAACCTCGGACACGAGAATTTTGATTCCCCCAAATAATTATATATGGGAGGCTGACATGGCAAAGAATGAAAAAAGCAAATTAGAGAAACTTGTTTCACTTTCAAAATCAAGGGGTATTATATTCCCAGGATCTGAAATATACGGAGGATTGGCAAACACATGGGACTATGGTCCTCTGGGAGTTGAGATCAAAAATAACGTAAAAAGAGCATGGTGGAAAAAATTCATACAGGAAAGCCCATACAATGTGGGACTTGATGCAGCCATACTCATGAACCCAACAACATGGGTTGCCTCAGGCCACGTGGGTGGCTTTTCCGACCCGTTGATGGACTGCAAGGAGTGCAAGGCAAGATTCAGAGCTGATAAGCTGATTGAAGACCACATGCATGAAACAGGAAAAGAAGAGGTTGTTGACGGCTGGTCAAATGCTAAAATGGAAGAATACATCAGCGAAAACAAAATTGTGTGTCCTGAGTGCGGTGCTTCCAATTTTACATCCATAAGGAAATTTAACCTTATGTTTAAAACATTCCAGGGTGTTACTGAGGATTCGCAGTCCGAAATCTACTTAAGACCTGAAACTGCTCAGGGGATATTTGTAAACTTTAAAAACGTAGCACGCTCCACACGAAAGAAAGTCCCGTTCGGAATAGGCCAGATAGGCAAGTCCTTCAGAAACGAAATTACACCGGGAAATTTTATATTCAGAACAAGAGAGTTTGAGCAGATGGAGCTTGAATTTTTCTGCAAACCCGGAGAGGACATGGAATGGTTCTATTACTGGAAAGAATTCTGCATGAACTGGCTTCTGAGCCTCGGAATGACAAAAGAAAACTTG